>CADBOY010000208.1 GCA_902796405.1 uncultured Lachnospiraceae bacterium
CGCCTATCGAGAATAAGGATGACGTTAAAGCTCTCCTGCACAAGGTTAAGGAGCTGTCGATCCAGCTGAAGAGGGTTCTGACGGATGATGAGTACATTCGTCTTTACCACGAGCAGATGGACCGCTGAATATCTATGAAGAATCTTTCGCGTTAGTCTGTATCTGAGGGGACAGACTAAATAATAGTAGTTCAATTACTTATTGGGAGTTATATAGTCAGACCATTAATAAAATATACTGAGTCGGCGGCTCTGCAACGCAGAACCGCCGATCCCTGGAGCATACGATTCCGGAGAGGAGAAGAATATGTCTGATAACAACAAGGGGACCCCGAAAAGAGAACAATGGAGCGGCAGGCTTGGCTTCGTCATTGCTACCGCAGGGTCAGCGGTAGGCCTTGGCAATGTCATGAAGTTCCCCTGGATGACGGGCAAGTACGGTGGTGCCGCGTTTCTGTTCGTCTATATTATTGTTATGCTGGTGGTTGGCGTCGGCATGCTGATGTGTGACTTCCTGATCGGCCGGCATGGTAAGGCGAATGCTGTTGCAAGCTATAAAAAGCTTCTGGGCAACAATCACTTCGCGTGGATGGGATATCTTGGAATCTTCTGCGCGCTTCTGGCTCTGTCCTACTATGCTGTATTCGGTGGATGGATGCTGTACTATATGGTTAACTCATTTGGAACGCTGGCACACATTGATCCTAGTGCAGTTGGAGATTTCTTCGGTGGCTTTGTCAGCAGTGTTCCCGGTCCTCTGATCGGCACCGCTGTATTTATGATTCTGACGGTAGTGATCGTCTGCGGAGGTGTCAAAGATGGCATCGAGCGGGCGAGCAAATTCATGATGCCGGCCCTGCTCCTGATTATGGTGATCCTGGTTGTCCGTGCCCTGACTCTCCCTGGAGCAATGAAGGGTGTGGAATTTTACCTGAAACCGGATTTCTCCTTGATCAATTTCTCGGTCGTTGCAGCGGCGGTCGGTCAGGTCTTTTTCTCTCTTAACGTTGGAACAACCGGTATGGTTAACTACGGAAGTTACCTCAGTGATGAAGAAGATATCCCCAAGTCAACAGCGTTCATTGCATTCGCGGATTTTGCTATCGCCTTTCTGGCAGGACTTCTGGTGTTCCCGAGCGCATTTTCTTTTGGTATAGATCCGGGCGCTGGTCCCTCACTGCTCTTTATCACCATGCCGTCTCTGTTCGCGCAGTTGTCTTTTGGCGGCATCTTCTGCTTCTTGTTCTTTGTTCTGCTGTTATTTGCTTCTTTGACATCTTCTGTTTCGATTCTGGAGATCTTTGTGCCCTATGTTACGGAGACATTCCCGACGAAGTTTACTCGTAAGAAAGCATCTGTACTTGGAGGAATCATCTGCTTTATTCTTGCAATTCCGGTAAGCTTCAGTTTTGGCATCTGGGGAGATGTACGAATTCTTGGCAGAGATATCTTCACGCTGTACGATGATTTTATCTGCAAGATCGGATTCCCGCTCATTGCGATGTGCACTGCGATTATTGTCGGTTGGATCTGGGGGAAAAAGAATGCCCTGGATGCGATCAGTAATCATGGAAAGCTTAAGCGCCGGATGAATGATGTGTGGTTTTTCCTTGTCAAGTTTATCTGCCCGGTTCTGCTTATGATCGTTGTCCTGACGGGATTTGGAATCATAAAGTAATTAGCATCGGGCAAATGATCGAAGGCTCAGGAAGTTAAAACATTCACTCTCAAATCAACACTGCCGCCGGCCGGACCTGTCAGACGATAGATTCAGCTGGCGGCTTTTTCTGTGCAACGATGATCGTATGAGACGGATGTAAGAGGATGCAGCCGGAACGGATCAAAATGGAAAGAGGTGATTCATGTATAATGAGTTTTATGAGAGCAAAGGATGGGAGCGCGGGAACTGATGCCGCATTACCTGCTGCCGGTGTCCAATGCTGGAAGAGAAGCGCTCAGCTTCCCTTATTCTCCCCCAGAATCCTGTACAGGGTGCGGTAGAGCGTCAGCATCTCCTCAGGGTCAAGCGTCAGGCAGCTGCCGAGCTTCTGCGGAATTCCCGCGGCCTGCTGCTTCAACGCACGGCCGCTGTCCGTGAGGCAGATGCGCACTCTGCGTTCATCGGCCGCGTCCCGCCGCCTCGTGATGAATCCCTGCTTTTCCATCTTCTTCAGCAGAGGAGTCAGCGTGCCGTTGTCCAGATGCAGCCTGGCTCCGATCTCGCTGACCGGGATGTTGTCGCGCTCCCAGAGCACCATGAAGGTGATGTACTGCGTGTACGTGATGCCGAGCGGCTTCAGGTACGGCGTGTAGAGGCCGACGATCTTCCGGGCGGCCGCGTACAGCGGAAAACAGAGCTGATGATCCAGCTTCAGCGCTTCGTCCGGATGATCGATATGCGTGATAGGATTCTCCATCTGATCAGAACCTCCTTCGGTTCATCGCTTTTTCCGCTGAGATAACGCGCGCAGACCGCCAGCCGGTCGTTCAGCGAATCGGCCGGCTGGCGCATTCATCGAATCATGACTCCTGCCACACACTTCCAGCAAAATTGCGGCTGCTGACCTTGGCTTACAGCCGGTCGATGTATTCGCAGGCCGCGGTGGCCGCTACAGCGCCGTCTGACGCTGCCGTGGTGAGCTGACGCAAGGATTTTGTGCGGCAGTCGCCGGCAGTGAAGATACCCTCCCGGCTGGTGTGGCAGTCCTCTCCGGCCACAATATAGCCCTTCTCGTCCAGCTGAACTAGGCTGGCGAAGGCGGCGTTGTCCGGCGTCTGCCCGATGGCGACAAACAGAGCCGACACCGGGATCATGCGGACCTCGCCGGTATCCTTCCGTGTCACTTCGATGCTCTCGAGATCCTTCTCGCCGTTCAGCCGGGTAACCGTGCTGTTCAGGACGAACTCGACATTCTCCAGCTTCCGCAGCTTCTCTGCGTCGGCCTCCGCTCCGCGGAACTGCTCTCTCCGATGAATCAGATAGACCTTCCGGCAGATCGCCGCCAGGTACAGAGCATCGCCCAGCGCCGTGTTGCCGCCGCCATTCACCGCAACATCCTTGCCGCGGAAGAACATGCCGTCACACGTCGCGCAGTAGGAGATGCCTCTTCCCGTCAGCTCCTTCTCCCGGTCGATCCCCAGATGGCGGTTTTTCGCGCCGGTGGCGAGGATGACCGCCCGGCAGGAATAGGTCTTCCCGCCGCTGGTCACGACCTTCTTTTCCGCCCGGTCATCCTGAACCGCTGTCACGGTTCCGAAGTCGATCTCTACGCCCAGAGCCAACGCCTGATCATGCAGCTTCTGCGCAAAATCAAAGCCGGAGATGTGCGCGATCCCGGGATAATTCTCAATGTCCGGCGTATTGATGATCTGACCGCCGTAGGCAGTGGATTCCAGAATCAGTGCAGATTTACCGGCGCGCGCCGCATAGATTCCTGCGGTAAGACCAGCCGTGCCGGCACCGATGATGATGATGTCTTTCATATCTTAAACTCCTTCAGGTCCGCTGTTGATGCCGGCAGGATGTTGTTCACAGCCCGCTGTTTCTGCTGGCAGGATGTCGTTCGCGGCCCGCTGTTGATGCCGGCAGTACATCGTTTCCAGCTGTTGCTTTTATCCGATCAGTTCGGCAACCGCCTGGCGGACGGTATCCATATCTGCGGTAGGTTCGAAGCGGCGGACGACATTGCCGCTTCGGTCAACGAGGAACTTCGTGAAATTCCACTTGATTTCGGCGTTGTTCCTGTAATTCGGGTCGATCTTCTTCAGCATCGTGCTCATCATCAGAGCTTTCGGCCCCTTGCCGAAGCCGGCAAAGGACTGCTGGCTCTTGAGGTACTTGTAGAGGTCAAGTGCGTTCTCGCCGTTGACGTCGCTCTTCTTCATCTGATCAAACTGCGTGTTGTACTTCAGCGTGCAGAACTGATGGACTTCCTCGTCCGTCCCGGGCGTCTGCCCCGCGAACTGATTGCAGGGGATATCCAGAATCTCCAGTCCCTGATCATGAAATGCTTCGTAGATGCTCTCAAGATCCTTGTACTGAGGCGTGAATCCGCAGCCGGTGGCGGTATTCACAACCAGAACGACCTTTCCCTGAAATTCCTTCATAGAAAGCTCGGAACCATCTCGTTTCGTTACGGAATAATCATAAAAGCTGCTCATCGCGATCTCCTTTGCGCTTGCATTCGTGCGGTGCTTCATATGTTTTGTCCTGCCGGTTCAGCTACTCAGCAGGGGTTTATATTTGATACAATATAATATTATCAAATATAACTGAAACGTCAAGCGTTTTTTTCTTTTTTGATTTTTGCGCGTCAGGAACGATTAAAAACGCTTTTTCTGCAGCTGCTGTTTCTTCTTCATGACGGAGGGGTATCTCCGAATATCGGTGTGCGGGAGTGCCTCGGCGGCTCGCATTCGGGTGAGAAAGTCATCCACCGCGCCGAACTGGACATAGCTCATCAAACCGGTAATCCGCTGGATCTCTTTCAACAGGGTCCTGTCCAGGAGCAGCTTCTGTGCCCCTTCGAGAGATGAATTCCCGGCGCTGATGATCCGGTCCCTCTCTACGTCTGGATACATGCCGATGGCAATGGCGGATTCCTTGCTGACGTGTGCGCCGAATGAGCCGGCCATATAGAAATGGTTCACTTCATCCATGGGGATGCCGGAGGAATCCAGCATGTATTCCATCATAGTTGCTGCTGCGGCTTTGGTGCGGATGAATTCCAGAATATCGCTCTGATAGAACCAGAGCCCCGGAGCATAGCAGACAGCTAACTCTTCCCTGCCAGTGTCTTCCAGGCATCTTTTCTGAATCAGGCTGCTTTTATCAGGCTGCAGTATTCCCGTAAGATCCACCCAGTCATAGAGGAAAAGTTCCGCCAGAAGATCCACAATTCCCGAACCGCAGATGCCGGTGGGAGTGCCGCCGCCGATTACCTTCAGATGAAAGACGGAGACCGGGTGCAGCGTTCCGTCCGCATCCGGTGCCTCTTCTCCGGCCGGCTCCATGCGGACCGCCTCCACGGCTCCCTCGGCCGCCCGCATGCCGGTATGTACGACGCCGCCTTCCAGAGCGGGGCCGGCCGCTCCGGCTCCGCAGAGGAGAAACTGGCGGTTTCCCACAACCAGCTCGCCGTTGGTTCCTACATCAAAAAACAGAGAGATTTTTTCTTCGCGGTACAATCCCGTCGCGATGATTCCGCTGATAATATCGCCGCCCAGATAATTCGCCAGACCGGGATAGCAGTACACCCACCCCTCGATGGGAAGATCCAGGTCTGTCCCCCGGTAGAAGCCGGGATCCAGCGTTACCACGGCATAGGGGCTCTGAAAGACGGAGAAGGCATCCAGTCCGAGCAGAAAGTGGATCATGGTGGTATTGCCTGCCACGGTCATGGACAGTGCCTTCCGGGGATCTCTTCCTGTCTTCGCCTGCAGAAGGTCCATGAGCTCCCGAAACGTGTCGACCGTCGCCTGCCGGATCTCTTCCAGATGCGGGGGCTGATCCTTCGCGTAAAAAATCCGGGTGAGGATATCCTCGCCGAAGCGGATCTGGTGATTGTAAGCACCTGCTTCGCCCAGCAGATTTCCGGTCTCCAGGTCGAGCATCCGCATGACCACCGATGTGCTTCCCAGATCGACGGCCAGGCCGATCGGAGGCAGAGGGGCTCTTCCTGGTTCGATGCCTACGATCTCCCAGCCGCTGCCGGTCCAGGACAGAGAGACGGTCAGCTTCCAGTTCCCCATTACGCAGACCGAATGCAGCCGGCGGAGAACCCGCAGGGACATACGGATTTCCTCTGCCGGTGAATCCGTTTCACTGTTGTCGCTGCGAGGAGCCGAAGGCCGGTCTTCCGAAAGGGATAATTTGTCACGCAGTGCCTGAAGAATTCGTTCCTCGGAAGGCCGGTTGTCTTCTTCTGTGGGAGCTGTCATCTCCAGATATATTGTTTTTCCCAAAGGATTCATTCTTTTTCTCCTGTATCATTGTGATCACGTTGGAGGGCTTTCGGCTTTTAGCCAGCGCTGTGCGATGTGCCTCGCTGTTGCTGCCGTTGGCTGCGCATAACCGGCGCTGCGCGATGTGCCTCGCTGCTATCATTTGCTGCACATAGCCGGCATCTGCCCTGGTACATACACCATATAGAATACCGCATTCTTCCGTGAATTTGCGGGAATTCTGCCAGAAAGCGGCGTAAATCTGCGTTGTACAATTCCTGGCGATTGGGTATCCTGATGATAGCAGCTGAGGCATGCTGCACGAAGGAGGAGACAGAATCATGCTGCATTTGACGCGAGAAGGAATCCAGAACAGGGGAGAATGGGAGAGGATCGGGGTGAAGCTGCCGACCTATGATGTCGGCGCCGCGCAGAACCTGGCGAAACATGCACCGCGGTGGGTGCATCTTGGCATCGGCAACATCTTCCGGATTTTCATCGGCGGAATCGCGGACGATCTGCTGGAGAGCAGAGTCCTGGACCGCGGAATCACCTGCGTAGAGAGCTTTGACTATGATATCGTGGACAAAATCTACAAGCCGTTTGACAACCTGAGTCTGAGCGTCATTCTGAACGAAGACGGTACGAGAGAGTACCGTGTGGTCGGCGCGCTGACAGAGGCCATCAAGGCAAGGTCCGGTGATGTACAGGACTGGGCCCGCCTGAAGGAGATATTCTCCTCGAAGGAACTTCAGATGGTGACCTTCACCATCACGGAGAAGGGATACGCGCTCCGGAACACGCAGGGGAGTTATTTCCCCTTGATAGAAGAAGACATCGATAACGGGCCGGAGAAGGCAGCCAGCGCTCCCGCCATCGTGACCGCCATGCTCTGTACCCGCTATCGGAACGGAAAGCTGCCTCTGGCGCTGGTCTCGCTGGACAACTGCTCTCATAACGGCGAAAAGCTAAGGAATTCCGTGCTGACTATGGCTTCTGAGTGGAGAGCGAAGGGATATGTTGACGAAGGCTTCCTTGCCTATGTCAGCGATGAAGATACCGTGGCATTCCCGTGAACCATGATCGACAAGATCACGCCGCGCCCCGGCGAGAGTATTGCCGCGGACTTGGAGCGGCGCGGCATCGCGGATATGCAGCCCGTCATCACGTCGAAGCGGACGTATATCGCACCATTTGCCAATGCTGAGAAGGCGCAGTATCTGGTCATCGAGGATCACTTCCCCAACGGGCGGCCGGCGCTCGATCAGGGATATCATGTGTATCTGACGGACCGGAATACCGTCAATCTCAGCGAACGCATGAAGGTGACTGCGTGCCTGAATCCGGTGCACTCTGCCCTCGGGCCGATCGGCGTCGTCCTCGGCGAGGAGTATTTCGCGCACATGCTCAATACGAAGCCGGACCTCATGGCGATGGCGAAAATGGTGGAGAGGGAGGGGCTGCAGATGGTGGAGGATCCGGTCATCCTGTCCCCAGAGAAGTTCGCCGAAGAGCTGTTCGCGAGCCGGTTCACCAATGAGTATCTGGGGGACACGAATCTCCGGCTGGCCGTCGATGTCTCGCAGATGGTCGGAATCCGCTTCGGAGAAACCATCAAGGCCTATGTGGCCAGATACGGAAGCGCCGGCCAGCTGACAGCGATTCCGTTGGGCATTGCGGGCTGGCTGCGGTATATGCTGGCGGTGGACGATGCGGGAAATCCCTTCGAGCTGGCGCCGGACCCGATGAACGAGGTGTTTGCGGAGGCCTTTCGGAGCATCGAAGTTGGAAGGCCGGAGACCTGCCGGGATCAGCTCCGGCCGTTCCTGTCCAATCCGGAACTGTTCGCGGTGGATCTGTATCAAAGCGGCGCCGGACAGAAGGTGGAGGCGATGTTCCGGGAGATGATCCAGGGACCAGGAGCGGTGAAGGAGACCATCCACCGCTACTTGAGCTGACTTCAAAGCTCGCTATCTCTGTGCCAGCTGCGGCGAGGAGACGATTCGTCACGGTATGAACTGCCCCCGTGGTCAGCGGAGCGGCAGCACTTTCTACCGTTGCGGTGCATTTCTGACGATCCTAATTTCTTTGAAAGGATTCAGAACGGAGAATCGGTGATCCTCGTCCTGAATCCTTTTTGCATTCTTCCGGCGAATGTAATCTGGGAAGCAGAGTCCTTTTGGGGTTCTTCTCGCTGCCGAAGTCCGGGAAGGGTGCTCTTTTCGGCCAGGATCTTCCTGGCCGGAAGAAATGCACGAAATATCGCGGCAGGAGGGGGATCATTTTTGTGAAACCGTGAGATTGACAGTCTGTCTCCGGCAACATTAGAATAATAGTGAAAAAGAACTTAGGATTTTGGCATAAAGATCTGAAATCACTGTCATTCAAGGAACGGCGCCATCGGACGATCCAGACATAGCCATCGCGCCGTTCCGGCCATTGCCGGTTTCTTCTTCGTCCAGGGGAGACAAGGTGAAGCGGCGCAGGCTGCCAGCCGCCGACAGCCGGGGGATCTCTCTGAAATGCCGGTTCGTTGCGGCTTTTTTGGAGATTTGAACCCAGCGGAAGACGGGAATCTCAGCAGCCGGATTTTCGTATAAGGAGGAGTAAAGTATGCTGACCAAGAGACAGAATCTGCTGGAAACGATTCACGGCGGACACCCGGATCGGTTCGTCAATCAGTATGAGTATTTCACGATGGTATTCGATCCGATCTGTCTGAATGCGCTCGGCAACTGCCCGAAGGGCGGTACGGCGAAGAACGGCTGGGGCGTTACCATCGAGTATCCGGATTATGTCCCCGGCCCGTTCCCGGTCACGACGCCGGACAAGGTCGTCATCAAGGATATCACGAAGTGGCGCGATTACGTGAAGGCGCCGAAGACGCAGTTCTCGGACGAGGAGTGGAAGCCGTTTGAAGAGCAGGCGGCAAAGGTAGACCGGAATGAGGTCTTCCTGGCTCCGTTCGTAGCACCTGGCCTCTTCGAGAAGGTTCACTATCTGCTCGGCATGGAGGAGGCTCTGATCGATTACTATGAAGAGCCGGAGGCG
>CADBOY010000209.1 GCA_902796405.1 uncultured Lachnospiraceae bacterium
ACAATCCGGCGTTCGACTATACGCTGACGACGACCATGGACGTTACCATCGAGAAGGAATATGCCGTAGCGGATGAAGACATCACCATATATGACAACCGCTTCTATGCGGCTCATCCGGATAAGAAGGAGGCATCCGATCACAAGATCGGAACGCTGAAGAAGGGCGGCCTCGCCTATATCACAGCGGATGGAGAGGAAACAGCTGTCTTTATCGAATCCGGCGACGTGCGCGGCTTTGTGAAGAACGATCAGCTGATCACCGGGAAGAAAGCCAGAGCTGTGGTTAAGAAAAAGGGCGAGTATAACATGACAACGGCCAGTGGGGTCACCACTCCGGACAAGAACCGCGCCTTCTACTACAGCACGGCATCGGTATTCAAGGCTGGAACCGGAAAGCGGAATGCCGTGACGGCATTTGCCCTTCAGTTTGTCGGCAACAAGTATGTCTGGGGCGGGACAAGTCTCACGAAGGGCTGTGACTGCTCCGGCTTCATCCAGAGTATCTACCGGCATTATGGCTACAGCCTGCCGAGAACTTCGGCTGCACAGCGCCATGCCGGGAAGAATGTGGGAACCAGCCTGAAGAACGCGCTTCCGGGTGACATCATCTGTTATGACGGACATGTCGCCATGTATCTCGGCGATGGCAAGATGGTTCACGCATCCAATCATCATCCGTATCCGGTTGGCGGGATCAAGGTATCCGGCAATCCGAACTACCGGAAGATTCTGACGATCCGCCGGATTATCAACGACTGACCGCAGAGGATGACTAAGACCAGCTGGATCAGGGCTGGCAGAGGATAACGGCGATCTGCTGGTGCAGGAGCTGGCGTCAGAGAATGTTGAAAATCCGCGGGCAGGAATCGGTAGCCGAGGATGACAGCGAACCGCTGGGGCGTTTATGCTGCGGTCGGAGTGGCTGCAGCGACAACAGAATATCGGAAACTGGTGATAAGGGCATCTTGGAAACAGGATGTCCTTTTTTGTTTGCGCGGGAACGAACAAGGTGGGCTTTGTCCTCGCTGCCATTGCGCGGTTCCGTTCCTGCAGGAAATCGAATAAGGCGGTGAGAATGAGAACCGATGCAGAAGGCCACGGAGCAGAGACTGCGAATGTTAGAGCAGAAGCTCACGGCGGCTTGAATCATATATCAGAAAGCGGCAGGACAGAGATAGTGAATATCCAACCAGAAACACATATCGGTTCGGATCGTATTGATCCGTCAGGTGGTTTGCTGCCGGACTATGAGCTTTTACGACGTATCGGGCGCGGCGGATCAGGAGAGGTGTGGCTTGCCGCAGATCGCAGGCTGGGGAAAACCTGGGCCATAAAGATAGTGCGGCGAAACAGCGAGGAAGAAACGGCGTGCAGCAGATTGTGCGGACAGATCGCTGCAGAGAGGAAGATGCAGAGAAGACAGGAAGCGCGTTCTGCGCTGGCAGAGGCGCTGCTGCTGCGAAAGCTCGATCATCCGGCTCTCCCGCGGATTATTGATATTCGAACCGGACCCGACCGGTTCTGCATCATCATGGATTATATCGAAGGAGATCCGCTGGACCGCGTGATTCGGGAGAGCGGACCTCAGCCGGAGAATCGGGTCATCGGGTGGGCTCTTCAGGTGGCAGATATATTCTGGTATCTGCACAGCCGGAATCCGCCGGTGATTTATCAGGATATGAAGCCATCCAATCTGATCCTTCGCCCGGAGGGAACCCTGAAGATTATAGATTTCGGTGCAGCGAGAGAGCTAAACCGGGAAGAGCGCAGGAGACCGGCGGCGGGCACCAGAGGGTATGCCCCGCCGGAGCTCTTTCAGGGCGGCAGTCTGGATGTTAGATCAGATATGTATTCCCTTGGAATGACGATAAGGGCTCTATTGACTGGCCGGAGCGGGGAAGAGGAGTCCGGTGACAGCGTTGCCATATCGGGAGGACTGCAGGCAGTGCTCGCCAAGTGTACAGCTCAGAATCCGGAAGAACGGTATTCGTCGGACGCGGAGCTGATCTATGCATTGGAACATGTCAGAGAGCAGAGCGCTGCATACCGTGCACTGCTGAAGAAAAAGGCTGCGGTATTCGCCGGCTCCGTCCTGGCGAGTCTTGCTCTGGCCGCAGCGGGAACATCGGGGATTCTGCTTCGAAGAGCGGAGCGGGTCAGGACCTACGAGAGGCTCATTGCAGTACCGGCGTCTGCTTCCCTGGAGAAGAGGCAGAGTGCCTGTCTGAGAGCGGCAGAGATAGGCGGAGCAGATCCGAGAAGCTATGAGAAGCTCCTCTCACTCTTCGAGGAGGATGGCAGATATACCGAGGAAGAAAGCCGCCTCTTCGAAGCGGCATGGGAGCACAGCCGTCCGGCGTTGGAGGCAAAGTCTGCACAGATCCCGGATCTTTTATGGCATGCGGGAAATGTCTGTCTGTATCTTTACACCGGCGGCGATGGTTCGTTCCGGGAGCGGATTCTGCGCGCCTGTTCCTACTATGATCCGATCCGTGAAAATGCGGATCCGGCTTTGACGGGACATCGATGGCTTCCGCTCTGGCGGAAGTCGGGGATTTCTACCGGGACTATGCAGCGGGGGCATCCGGTATTCAGGAGCCGGCCCGGGATGATTACGAGAATCTGCTGGAGGGAATGCAGGCAGGCTTGCAGGGCTCCGACGCCTATCAGCGGGAAGATGCCGCAAATCTGAAACTGATCATGTTCCGGGAATTTCTGATGATTCTCAGAGAATATCACGCAGGAATGGTCGAAACAGGCATTGAGCCATCTATTCCGCAGAGCATCGTGCAGAATATCCGGGGAAAATCCCGGTTTCTTTCGGTGACGAGAGCAGAAAATGTGGCGCTGCAGCAGGAGGTATGGAAAGAGGCTGTGCAGACAGAGCAGGTATGGGGACTGGCAGAGCGATGAAGGAATGTGGAGGGAAAGAAACAGGATGGAGAGATGGCCGGAATTCATTCTGATTCTTGCGGGAGGACTGGCGGCCGTGTCGATTATCCTGTGGTTTGCGCTCGGTATTCGGCAGGTGACCGGTGAACTGAGCGGACGCACGGCTCGCCGTAAGATCCGTGAGATGCAGAAAAGGCAGCCGGAGCTGCAGCGGACGAACCGACAAATCGTGAGAAGCCGCCAGAATTCAGAGCGTCGGGAAGAGCAGAAAACGGAAATACTGGACATCA
>CADBOY010000210.1 GCA_902796405.1 uncultured Lachnospiraceae bacterium
AGGCGATGCATGAGCTGATTGATTTCCTGGCCGACTGGGAGATCGAGGGAGCGAAGGAAGTCATCCGCCATCTGCATCCGGACGCTCTGTTCCATCACGACGACTGGGGCAGCCAGAAATCCACTTTCCTGAGCCCGGAGATGTTCGAGGAATTCTTCGTTCCGGCCTACAAGAAGGTCTATGGATTCTGGAAAGACAATGGCGTGCAGCTGATTGTGCATCATTCCGACAGCTATGCGGCAACGCTGGTGCCGGATATGATCGATATGGGAATTGACATCTGGCAGGGCGTTATGTCGACGAACGATGTGCCGGGTCTGGTGAAGAAGTACGGCGGAAAGATCTCGTTCCACGGCGGCATCGACAACGGCCTGGTGGACCGTGTGGACTGGAGCAAGGACAAGATTGAGAAGATCGTCCGACCGATGTGTAATACGTGCGGGAATCTCTACTACATTCCGGGCACCACGATGGGCGGTGCTGAGAGCACCTATCCGGGCGTCTATGAGACGGTTTCCGAGGTCATTGATGAGATCTCCAGGGAGAAATTCGGCTATACCGGAAACTCCGGCAATGTCGCCGATCCTCTGTGGAAGCATGTGGACAGCGTGACAAAGAAATAATCCGCCGGTTCGGAGACGAAGAGAATGTCGGAAACATGCTGACAGGTGACAGAAAATAATCCGCCGGTTCGCAGACGAATCAGTGAGGGAAGAGCTGGTGCGGCTCCATGAGATCCATGGGACAGCACCGGCTCATTTTTTTCAGGGGTTGACAGATATCCGGACAGATATTAGAATAGTCTAACGTAGTTAGTTAAGGCGAATAATTATTTGACTACTCAAGGAGGCGATGACGATGCTGCCGCTGTCTATGGCAGGTGATGGCGCGGAGGCCATGGTGGTCCGCGTCTCAGGCAATGATGCGACGAAGAAGCATCTGGCGGATCTCGGCTTTGTGGAAGGAACGCAGATCAGCGTGGTATCCGCGCCGGGAAATGGCAATGTGATTGTCAGGCTGAAGGATTCCCGGCTTGCAATCACATCGAAGATGGCTGCCAAGATCATGGTTGCCATGAAATAACCGCTTGTTTTTTACATTGGAATTAGATAACACGAATTAATGTATATATCAATGCATTAAAATCAGCTATAACATATTTCAAGACAATAAAAAGAACGATTGTCAAATTTATCGGACAATCAAGAAGAGGAGGAAGCATGAAAACGTTACGAGATATCCCCATCGGGGAAACGTCCACCGTCCTGAAGATTCATGGTACCGGAGCCCTGAAGCGCCGCATCATGGATATGGGTATCACAAAGGGAACCGAGATCTACGTCCGGAAGAAGGCCCCGCTGGGTGATCCGGTTGAGGTGACGGTCCGCGGCTATGAGCTGTCCATCCGCAAGGAAGATGCAGATATCCTGGAGATGAGCTGACCGCCTTGCGGCGAAGGACAGACAACAGACATCATAACAAGATAACTCCAAAGAAAAGAGGCAGAAATGGCAATGAAAATTGCACTGGCAGGCAACCCGAACTGCGGGAAGACGACGCTGTTCAATGACCTGACCGGCAGTACGCAGTACGTAGGAAACTGGCCCGGCGTTACGGTCGAGAAGAAGGAAGGCCGTCTGAGCGGTCACAAGGATGTCATCATCCAGGACCTTCCGGGCATCTACTCCCTCAGCCCGTATACGCTGGAGGAAGTTGTATCCCGGAATTATCTGGTCAACGAGAAGCCGGATGTTATCCTGAATATCGTCGACGGCACCAACATCGAGAGAAATTTGTATCTGACGACGCAGCTGGTTGAGATCGGAATCCCGGTGGTCATCGCTTTCAATATGATGGATGTCGTCCGCAAGAGCGGTGACCGCATCGATACGAAGAAGATCGGCGAGGAGCTCGGCTGTGAGACGATCGAGATCAGCGCGCTGCACAGTCAGAACACGAAAAAAGCAGCAGAACTTGCCATCGCCGCCGCGAAAGGCAGGGAAACCGAACTTCCGCACGTATTTACCGGCAGCGTTGAGCACGCCATCGCGCACATCGAGGAATCCATTCAGAATGTCGTGGATCCGCAGCAGCTGCGCTGGTATGCGGTCAAGCTGTTTGAGAGAGATCACAAGGCGACGGATGCACTGCATCTGCCGGCAGAGACGTTAAACCATATCGAGGCTCATATCCAGGACTGCGAGAAGGAGATGGACGATGATGCGGAGAGCATCATCACAAATCAGAGGTATGTCTACATTCAGAAGATTACCGCGGACACCGTGAAGAAGAAAGCGGTGAAGGGCAGCCTGACGATCTCCGATAAGATCGACCGCGTCGTCACGAACCGGATTCTCGCCCTTCCGATCTTCGCGGTCATCATGTTCCTGGTTTATTACCTTTCCGTCACCACCCTCGGTGGTTTCCTGACCGACTGGACGAATGATGTTCTCTTCGGTGAGATTATTCCTCCGGCCGTCACCGCAGGACTGACGGCGCTCGGCGCCAGCGATCCGGTGATCAGTCTGATCGTCGACGGTATTATCGGCGGCGTGGGAACCGTCCTCG
>CADBOY010000211.1 GCA_902796405.1 uncultured Lachnospiraceae bacterium
ATCGCAGAACAATCGTCCTTTTTCTGCCAAATCAGACGATCATCAGAAACCGGTGGCAGGCAGAATCATCGCTGCCGAGCCATAGATTCCGGCGTCATTCCCCAGTGTTGCCCGGACCACTTTCGCGTCCCTGCTCGCGTGAAAGGCGTACTTCCGGTATTTCTCATGAATCAGATCAATCAGCCACTGTCCGGCCCGGCTGACTCCGCCGCCAATGACGAATGCCTCCGGATCCACGACGCAGGCGGCGGCTGCCAGCCCCTTGCCGAGTGTATCGGTCATGACTCCTACCGTCTGCACCGATACCCAGTCTCCATCTGCGTAGGCATCCATGACATCCTTCGCAGTCAGTGGATCCTTGCTCCGCAGCACCGAAGGAGCGCTGTTCTCCGCCAGAAGCTCGCGCGCCTTGTTCACGATACCCGTCGCGCTCGCAATCTGCTCCATACAGCCTGTATTTCCGCAGTTGCACGGCACCTTGGCATCCGGATACATCGCCATGTGGCCGATTTCTCCCGCAGCACCGTGATGTCCTGGCAGGATCTTCCCATCCAGTATGACGCCTCCGCCGACTCCGGTCCCGAGCGTCACCATGATCATACTGGAGAACCCGCGGCCGCCTCCGAAGCGTGCCTCTCCGAGAGCTGCCACATTTGCATCGTTCCCGGCCTGTACCGGCAGCGAATAGAACAGATCTGACAGTTCCTTCTCAATCGGAAGAATGCCCCAGCCGACGTTCACGCAGCGGTTCACAATGCCGTCCGGAGTGACCGGCCCAGGAACGCCAATGCCGGCGCCGAGCATCTGCTCCTCGCCAATACCGCGTTCTTTCATCTCCGCCTTCATCGCTTCGGCGATGTCGCCGAGGATATGCCGACCATTCTCTTCTTTCCTCGTGGGGATCTCCCATTTGTGGATCAGTTTCTCGCTGCTGTCGAAAAGACCGATCTTAACAGAAGTCCCTCCGACATCCACACCATAACAGTATTTTTCCATCTCCATCGTTTATCCTTCCTTCTGGTCCCAGCTTCTTTTGGGTTTTCGCTATTTAAAGTGTTGAATACAAGCATGAAGAAATAAGCGGCGGCCAGCAAAAGCCGGCACCGCTTTTTCCTTCTCATTATGATTCCATCGTACCTTATTCCATTCTATGCAAAGCCTTACCGGACGAACTCATCATAGATGGCACGAACCGCAGGTTCAAAATCTTCGTCCTTGACGCCGATGATGATATTCTCCTCATCCGACCCCTGGTCGATCATGCGGACATTCACACGCGCATTCGCCAGCGAGGTGAAGACCCGGCCGGCTGTACCTCTGGCATCCCTCATACCGCGGCCGACTACCGCAATCAGAGACAGGTCAGTGTCAATGGTGATGACATCGGGCTGAGCCATGCGGTTGATCGCCGCAATCACCTCCTGCTCCTTCGGCTCGAATGCGGACTGCTCCACGAATACGCTGAGCGTATCAATGCCGGAGGGCATATGTTCAAACGAAATGCCATACTGTTCAAAGGCCTCCAGAACCTTGCGGCCGAATCCGACCTCTGAGTTCATCATGTCCTTCTCCACCGTGATTGCCACAAATCCCTTACGGCCGGCAATACCGGTGATCGTATATTTCGATTTGGCACCGGTTGTCTTCACGATCATCGTGCCAGGATCCTCCGGCTTATTGGTATTGCGAATGTTGATCGGAATGCCGGCCTTGCGGACCGGGAATATCGACGCATCGTGCAGAACAGAGGCGCCCATGTAAGAGAGCTCGCGAAGCTCCCGGTAGGTGATCGTGTTGATGGAAACCGGATTCTTCACAATCCGGGGATCCGTCAGCAGGAAACCGGAGACGTCGGTCCAGTTCTCATAGATTCCGGCGCGTACGCCGCGGGCGATGATCGCTCCGGTGATATCAGAGCCTCCGCGGGAGAAGGTCTTGATGCTTCCGTCCGGCATGGAGCCGTAGAAGCCCGGGATCACCGCACACTCACATCCCGCAAGCCGGTCACTGACCAGAGAATTGGTCTTCTCTGAGTCGAATACACCATCCTCATCGAAGCGCACGATCTCTGCCGCATCTACGAATTCAAAGCCCAGGTACCCGGACATGATCTTTCCGTTCAGGTACTCTCCGCGGGACGCCGCATAATCGGTTCCGATCTTGTCGCGGAAATTCTGCTCGATCACGGCAAATTCCTCGTCGAGGCTGAAGTCCAGTCCCAGCCCGCTGATGATCTCATCGTAACGGGCACGGATGTTCTTCAGTTCTTCGGTGAAATCTCCATCCTGTTCCGCCACGGAATAGCAGTGGTACAGCATATCCGTCACTTTGACATCTTCCCGGAAACGCTTGCCCGGAGCCGAAGGGACGACAAAACGCCGGTTGACATCGGCACGGATGATTGCACCGACTTTCTTGAACTGTGCCGAGCTCGCAAGCGAACTGCCGCCAAATTTAACTACCTTTTTCATGAATTTTCTCCTGAACCCGGACCAAATATCTGCACCGAAAAACCAGCCGGCTGTCTGTACCGGCCAGAATTGATTGCTCTATGATGATCTGTTCACGCCCGCGGTGCCCCGCCAGGCGCGGCAATTGCGTGCGCCGATGCGCAGGTAACGCCAGACGGAACCGGCCCTGCGATCTTTTTTCTAACATAACTGTTTATACACGGATTTTCAAGTATTTTTTCCCGTCCGGGGCAATGACTTATTCTTCATAACAAGATCGAACCGCCGGGTGAAAAACCGCGTTATCACCGAAAGCCGGCTATCTGTTCGGGCCCACAGGAACCGTGCATCTGTCTGCTTGATGAGAACACACGACATCGCAGCAGGAAGCCCGTCATCAGCTGCGAATCTTCACTCAGCCGCTGATTTTCACCTTGAAATCCCGCTCTGCCTCACGGCGCATATCCCGCTTTGCGATATCGGCCCGCTTGTCATACAGCTTCTTTCCTCGTGCGAGACCTACTTCTACCTTCACATGACTGCCTTTGAAGTAGACGCGAAGCGGCACCAGCGTATATCCCTTCTGCGATACCTGCGCGGCAATCTTGCGAATCCCGTATTTATGA
>CADBOY010000212.1 GCA_902796405.1 uncultured Lachnospiraceae bacterium
CTCCGACATATCCATATCTTCCAAAGAGAACTCAACCCGAATCTTTTTAGAGTCGACCTCGCCCTTGGAAAGCAAAACAACCGTCTCTATCCCGACGGTCTGCGGGAACATATCCACGGGCTGCACCATGCGAACGGCGTAGCCGCCGGCCGTCAGGATCTTCAGATCCCGCGCGAGCGTCGCCGCATTGCAGGACACATACACGATCCGGCGCGGCGCCATCTGCAGAATCGTCTGCAGAAGGATGGCGTCACAGCCCTTCCGCGGCGGATCCACAACAATCACATCCGCCTCCGGCATCCGGCCGCTCCGCGCGAGCTCCTGCTTGCAGTAGGCGGGAAATACCTGCTCCGCGCGGCCCTGGTGAAATTCGGCGTTGGTGATTCCATTGTCCGCCGCGTTCGCTCTGGCGTTCTCTACTGCCGCCGGGACAATCTCAACCCCGTACACCTTCGCAGCATGCCTGGCGAGAAAGAGCGAGATCGTGCCGATGCCGCAGTACAGATCCCATACCGTCTCATTTCCCGTAAGGCCTGCCGCAGAAAGAGCCATCTGATACAGCTTCTCCGTCTGCACGGGATTCACCTGATAGAAGGATTCCGGGGAAATCCGGAAGGTGATATCGCCGATGCGGTCCCGGATATACCCCGGCCCGAAGAGGTTCACGGTCTCCGGCCCCAGAATCACATTGTCCCTCCGGGTGTTGATGTTCACCGACACGGAGGTCATGCCCGGGATCTCCCGCAGCGAAGAGATCAGAAGATCCGCGCCGGGAAGCTTCTTGCCGTTCAGGATCAGACAGACCAGAATCTCTCCGGAAGACATCGCGCGGCGGATCAGCACATGCCGCACCAGGCCTTTTCCGGTCTGCTCGTTGTACGGGCGGATCCGCAGTCCTTCCATATGAGAGCGCACCAGCGCAAGGATGCGCTCATTCACCGGGTCCGCCAGAAAGCAGTGCGGCGTCTCGACGATCCGGTGGCTCCGCCCGGCATAAAATCCCATCTGAATCCGCCCTGAAGCATCTTCCCGGACCGGGACCTGACATTTGTTGCGGTACTCCCACGGATTCTCCATCCCGATCACCGGGAGAACCTGGATATCCGTCAGCCCGCCGATGCGGCGCAGACTGCTTTCCACCTTCCTCTTCTTGAAGGAAAGCTGCGCCTCATAGCTTATCTGCTGCAGCTGACAGCCGCCGCAGGGACCGGAAACCGGGCACCGGGGCACGGCGCGGTCCGGTGACGGCGTCAGCACCTCCATCAGGCGGCCGTATCCGTAGGTCTTTCCGGCCTTGACCACGCGGGCCTGCACGGTGTCTCCGATTACCGCGTCTCTCACAAAAACCGGATACCCGTCCGCCTTGCCGATGCCCTCGCCATCTTCCGTCATATCCTCGATGTCCAGGCGGACAATCGCATTCTTCTCCATAGTCTGCCCTCTCTGAAAAAGGCAGATCCTGACCGGATCTGCCCTGTCCCTTACCTTCAATCGGATCTTATCAATCGGATCTTACTCGCTTGTTTTCCGGAAATTACTGTCCAGCGGTCTCTGGAATCCCAGCCAGTCGCTGTCATTGACCGCATTGTCCAGAATCTCACCGGCCATCTCCAGCTTCGCGTCGGTATTGTCTGCAAAGTTCAGCGCGATTGCTTCGAGGAGTGCCGGCTTCTTCGGCGATCCGAATTCCAGTTCCCCGTGATGGGCGAGGATCAGGTGCCCCAGCTCATTGGCCTTCTTCTCCGGGAATCCCGGGATCTGCTGGATCCGGTCCATTACCATGTGGTAGCCGATCACGATGTGGCCGATCAGCTGCCCCTCGTCGGTGTAGTCATTGCGCGGGAAGGGAGAGAGCTCGCGGACCTTGCCGATGTCATGGCAGAGAGCGCCGGTGATCAGCAGGTCACGGTTCAGCTTCGGATACTGCATGCAGTAGAAGTCGCAGAGCCTGGCAACGCCGAGCGTGTGCTGCAGCAGCCCGCCCATGAATCCGTGGTGCAGCGTCTTGGCCGCCGAATGATTGACAAACTGCACGGCAAAGTCACGGTCTTTCTGGAAGAAAGAGGAGAGAAGCTCATGGTACCACTCATCCTGCACGCTGTTGATGAGAGCATTCAGCTGCTTTGCCATCTCCCGCCGGTCATAGGGCGTCACCGGGACGAAATCCGCCTCATTGTACTCTCCGCTGCTGGCGCGGCGCAGGCGGCGGATGTTGAGCTGATTGCTGCCCTGATAGACGGAAACCTCCCCGTCGATGTGGACGTAATCCATGGCTTCAAAATGGTCAATTCCGCTGGAGAGATCCCAGATCTTCGCGTCGATCACGCCGGTTTTGTCCTGCAGCACCAGGGAATAGTAGCTCTTCCCGTTTTTCGTCCGGGCGTTCACCTTGGTCTTACAGAGGTAAATATCCGAGATCCGGTCACCCTCACGCATCTCACTAATCCAGTTCATAGGTTAACTCTTTCTCCCGCCGCTGACGGCTCTGCCGCCGCGGCATAATCCTGTTCTTACTGCATTTTATCATTCACGCCAGGCGTACATGGCTTAACGCTCCGGCATATCGCGCCTCTTCGCGGATCATTACAGCGATGCGCGGCCCACCACAAGGGGTAAGAAACCGGCATCCCGCGCATCTTTGCGGGCCGTTACCGTGCGGCGAGTGTTACGTCAAAGATCTGCATCACATAGCGTCCGCGGGAAAGCCGCATGACCGTCACCGTCACGCTGTCTCCCGGCTGGCAGCTTTCCAATGCCGCCGAGAGATCGGCCGTCTCGCAGAGCCGCGTATTCCCCAGACGGACCAGGATATCTCCATTCTGAATGCCCGCCGTATAGGCTGGTCCGCCGTCGACCAGATCCGTAACATACAGCCCCGTCGGCGTTTCTCCCGGCGCGAGCGCCATACCGGACTCCGCCTCCGATGCATCGGTGCGCGAAGCATCTGTCTGCCCGGTCTTATCGCGCTCCGCGCTGCTCTTCATCTGCGGATTACTCTGCGCTTCCGTCTCCGGCGCGCTCCCACTCAGTGAGCCTGCCTTTGAACCTTCCGCAGCGCCGCTGCTCTCTGCCGAAGTGTCGGTCTTCGACTTGCCCTCCTTCTGAGCATCCGCCTCCAGATTGCCCGCGGCACTGCTGCTCTTCGGCCGTGCCGCCTCTGAGGCATCCGCGGCGGCACGGCTCTCTTCCCGGGAGCTGGCCGGTGCAGAGTCTGCGGTACTGCTGCTCTCTGCCTGTGAATCGCCCGTGATGCTGCTGCTTTCTTCCGCCGTCCCGTCTGTTTCATCCGGAAGATCCGCATTTCCCTTCAGGGCCTGTATCTTCACACCGAGCATGGCGGGATGTGCCCCATTGGACACCTGCTCCATCAGGGACTTGATGTCCGAGATGGAGATCGCCTGCAGAAGATTCGGTCTCGTGTCATCTGCGTAGCGCTGCGTCAGCCATCCCACGATCTGCCCTTTCTCATTGATCAGGATGCCGCCGGCATCCGCATCGCCGGAGATATCCGTCTGAATCAGCCGGAAATTCCGGTCCGTTCCCTGATGAAGGGGATCGATATAGGAGATAATGCCCCAGCCGACCGACGGGACATATCCCATCGGATCACCGAGCGCCACCACCATATCACCGGCCTGCAGAGAATAGGAATTGCCCAGCTCTGCCGCCTGAATGGTAGAAAGCACCTCGCTGCTGACCGACGAAACCGGCAGAGAGACAATGGCGAATCCGGTCGTGTCATCGCTCGATACATACGCCGCTTCGTAGGTTTTCTGACTGCCCAGCGTGATGTGCACGCTGTCCGCCACACCCTCCAGACTGGTCTCCGTCAGAATCCGGATATCCGTTCCCGTGATGGCAAGCACCACTCCGAACGTCTTCTCGCTCCGCTCATAGGTGTGGGCAAATACATCCTGATCCGCCCTGGTCGAGGTCACCGTGACCAGACTGGACTGTATGCCGGCGGCCAGATCGGAAACCCGCTCCACACATGAACGGGACTTTTCTTCCTCCTGGCTGGCCTGCGAGCTGAGATAATCCTGCACCATTCCTTCTACTGCTTCCCGAAGGCTCTCCGGATTGGCAGCAGAAGCCGTCTCTGTGGGATTCTGTGCCGTACTGCCGGCTTCCGTATCCCGC
Source organism: uncultured Lachnospiraceae bacterium (assembly GCA_902796405.1). Taxonomy (GTDB): domain Bacteria; phylum Bacillota; class Clostridia; order Lachnospirales; family Lachnospiraceae; genus UBA3305. The sequence goes on from CADBOY010000212.1 coordinate 4,141, forward strand.
GGAATCGTGACATTCTCACGATCTCCGCCGTGGCCGCCGATGCCGGAGCAGAGGAAGAAGGTAAAGCCCGCCACGCCGCCGAAGACAACGGCCAGTCCTGCCGAGAGCGCAATCTTCTTCAGGTATCTCCTCTTCTTTGGCTTTTCCTGAATCTTCTCCCGGATAAAACTGTCTTTCTGTCCGGGATCTCCGGGATTTTTCCCCTGATCTTCCCCTGGCTGATTTCCGGGGGCTCCAGGACTTTTTCCCTGATCTTTCCCCGATTGACTTCCGGAATCTTCGGGTTTCTTCCCCTGATCCTTCTCCGGCTGATTTCCGGGGCCTCCGGGATTTTTCCACTCATCCATACCTGTGGTTCTCCCCGCACATGGAGTCTGCTTTCATGTAAACGAAAGAAACGGGTCCATCGGATCCGTCTGCCGTCATTTTTTCATTCCTCCCGGACTCCAGTATAATTCAGTTTGCCCTGTTTGTCACTGAAAAAAGCGCCGGCACCCTGTCACAGCGCATGAGCCAGCTCTCCGGCCAGGCAAGGGCCGCATCTTCAAGTCTTGTCCGTGCCTTTTCGCAATCTGCCGCTCCCCGGCCAGGCAGGCCCGCATCTGCTTTCCCGTCTCCAGCAGCGTGCCGCCGCTCCCCGGCCAGGCAGAGGCGCGCACCGGCATCCTCACTTTTTCGCTGTTTTCAGGACCGAACTATGCTATACTTACACCTATGAATGAAAAAGCTTATACCACTCTGGAATACGATAAAATCATCCGCCGCCTCACCGATATCGCGCAGACGGCCGCCGGCAAGGATCTGTGCCGGAAACTCGAGCCGATGACAGACCGCGCGAAGATCCTCGCCGCGCAGAAGGAGACCTCCGACGCAGAGAACCGGATCATCGCCAAGGGCGGACTGTCCTTCACCGGAACGGCGGACGTCCGCGCTTCCGTGATGCGTCTGGATGTCGGCGCTTCTCTTGGCACCAGGGAACTGCTGGCGATTGCCGGCCTGCTGCGGGCGGCCGGGCACGCAAGGAATTACGGACGCCGGGAGGACCGGGAAGACCCCGATTCCCTGGAGTCGTATTTCGCCGGCCTTGAGCCTCTGACAACGCTCGCACAGGAGATTGCGCGCTGCATTCTGGCAGAGGATGAGATCGCCGACGAGGCAAGTCCCGGTCTCTCGAAGATCCGCCGCCGGATCAAGGGCACCGGAGAGAAGGTCCACACCGAGCTGAGCCTTCTGCTCCGCACGAAGAGGGAATATCTGCAGGATGGCGTCATCACTGTCCGTGACGGCCGCTACTGTCTTCCGGTCAAAGCGGAGTACCGCGCGCAGGTCCCCGGTCTCATTCACGATCAGTCCGGCTCCGGCGCTACGCTTTTTGTGGAGCCGATGTCTGTCGTTCGGCTGAACAATGATCTGAAGGAGCTGGAGACCGAAGAGCAGAAGGAGATCGAAAAGATCCTGGCCTCTCTCTCCCAGGAGGCCGCCGCGCACACGGAGGTTCTCCTGGCGGACTTTGAGATTCTCACCCATCTGGATTTCGTGTTCGCCAAGGCACAGCTCTCCCGCCAGTACCGGGGAAGCGAGCCTCTGTTCTCGGAAGACCGGAGCATTCGGATCCGCCGCGGCCGCCATCCTCTGCTTCCTGCGAAGAAAGTCGTCCCAATCGACCTGTGGCTCGGAGAGGATTTTGACCTTCTCGTCATCACCGGTCCCAACACGGGCGGCAAGACCGTCACGCTCAAGACCGTCGGCCTCTTTACGCTGATGGGACAGGCTGGCCTGCACATTCCGGCCGATCCCGGGACAAAGCTCGGCATTTTCCGCGAAGTCTTCGCCGACATCGGCGATGAGCAGAGCATTGAGCAGAACCTCTCGACCTTCTCCGCTCATATGACCAACACGGTCCGGATTCTGAAAGCCGCGAATGAGTCGTCTCTGGTGCTGTTCGATGAGCTCGGCGCCGGCACGGATCCGGTCGAAGGAGCCGCCCTCGCGGAGGCCATTCTCGAGAGACTGCACCGTCAGGCCATCCGCACAGTCGCGACCACTCATTATTCGGAGCTGAAGATCTACGCGCTCCGCACGCCCGGTGTGGAGAATGCCTCCTGTGAATTTGACGTTGCCACGCTCCAACCGACTTACCGCCTGCTCATCGGCGTCCCCGGGAAATCCAATGCTTTTGCCATTTCCCGCAAACTCGGGCTGATGGAAGACGTAATCGAGGAAGCGCAGGCCTCCATCAGTGAGCAGGAAGAAGCCTTCGAAGACGTCATCGCCGATCTCGAGAACAAGAGAACGCAGCTGGAAAATGACCGCCGCGAGGCGGAAAAGCTGCGCAGTGAGGCGGAGGCTCTGGCAAAAGCCGCCGGCCAGAAGCAGGCGCGGCTCGAAGAACAGCGCAGCGAGATCCTGCGCAAAGCGCGGGAAGAAGCGCGCGGCATTCTGCAGAGCGCGAAGGATGATGCGGACCGCGCCATCCGGAACCTCAACCGCCAGGGCGCCCACGTGACCAGCGAGATGGAAGCCGAGCGCTCCCACCTTCGCGAACAGCTGAACGAAACCGACAGCCGCCTCTCCCGGGGGAAGAAGCCGCGGCGCGGCAAGGCGCCGAAGGCCGCCGACTTTCAGATCGGCGATGCGGTCAAGGTCATCTCCCTGGGGCTTTCCGGCACAGTGGTCTCCCTTCCGAATGCCAAGGGGGAGGTCGGCGTGCGGATGGGAATTCTGCGCTCCAACGTGAAGCTGGATGACCTGGAGCTTCTCCCGGAGACGACGGTCTCCTACGAGGGAAAGAAGCAGAAATACGGCGACGGCCGCGGCACGATCCGCATGGCGAAAGCCATGACCGTGACCCGTGAGCTCAATCTGATCGGCAAGACGGTGGATGAGGCGATGCCGGAGCTGGACAAATATCTGGATGACGCCTATATAGCGCACCTGCCGGAGGTCCGGATCATTCACGGGCGCGGCACCGGCGCGCTCCGCAGTGCGGTCAATGAGTTTCTCCGCCGCGACAAAAAGCGCGTGAAGAGCTACCGCCCCGGGGAGTATGACGAGGGCGGCTACGGCGTCACTATCGTGACGTTCAAATAGAGCGGAGGCCTCACTTCCGGCCATCCGCCTGGCATGGATAAAAAGGATATTTCATGAATAAACAGAAAATTCTGATCGTTGACGATGACGCGAACATCGCCGAACTGATCTCTCTCTATCTCACCAAGGAGTGTTACGAGACAAAGACCGTAGGAGACGGTGAGGCGGCTCTCACTGCGTTCCACAGCTTCCAGCCGGACCTGATTCTGCTTGACCTGATGCTGCCTGGTATCGACGGCTACCAGGTCTGCCGGGAGATCCGCCGCGAGTCCCAGACACCGATCATCATGATGTCGGCCAAGGGTGAGGTCTTTGATAAGGTTCTCGGCCTGGAGCTCGGCGCCGACGATTACATCATCAAGCCGTTCGACAGCAAGGAGATGGTTGCCCGCGTGAAGGCGGTGCTGCGGCGGAGTGTGCAGCAGCCCCAGATCACGGATCAGCCGGCGGTCAAGATCGTCCGCCTCCCGAATCTCACGGTGAATCTCACCAACTACTCGGTGACCTGCGATGGGAAGAACATCGACATGCCCCCCAAGGAGCTGGAACTGCTGTACTTCCTCGCCTCCTCACCCAATCAGGTATTTACCCGCGAACAGCTTCTGGATCACATCTGGGGATATGAATACGTCGGAGACAGCCGCACCGTCGACGTGCACGTCAAGCGCCTCCGCGAGAAGCTCGGGGACCACGACGGGTGGCGCCTCGCCACCGTATGGGGAATCGGGTATCGGTTTGAAGTAAAGGACCACTGACGGAAACATGAAGCATTCATTGTATCGCAAGTTCCTGATCTGCTATGCCGTGTTCGGCGTGCTCTGCTTCGGCATCGTAGCCATCTTCTCTTCGCGCCTCACGTACCGCGCAACGCTCAGTCAGACCGCTTCCAGGCTGTACCGGGAGGCCATGAAGATCGCCAGCGATTACAGCGACATCTATACCGGCGGACAGATTCCCGACGACTTCGGGAACCGGCTGAAAGCGCTGCAGACTTACACCGGAACGAGGGTCTGGTTCATCAGTCCAGACGGAGCGATCACTTTCGATTCTGCGTCCGAGCCATCCAGTCTCACCGGCGAACGGATTGCGGATTTCGACCCGGCCGATACCAGATCCTACTACCGAACCGGCTCCTTCTATGGCACATTTCCGGAAGAGGAGCTCAGCGTACAGGCACCGGTCACCGCCAATCTCAGCACCTACGGCTACATCATCCTGCATCTGCCGGTCACTGACTTGCACTCCGAGGCGGACCGTCTGCTCATCCCGATCTATATCACGGCCCTTCTCATCTACCTGTGCACCCTCATGATTCTGGTGCTTCTCC
>CADBOY010000213.1 GCA_902796405.1 uncultured Lachnospiraceae bacterium
GGCAGACTCCCGGCATCATCTGGTACAGATAGGAAGCTCCCTCAAGCATAGGATTTCTTTTTGTGTCCATTTTGGTTCCTCCTGATTGGTTAAATATGAAGAATACCGTTTTGCTTTCTGACCTCATAATATCATTCCATTTACGGGAACGCGATGTTCGTTAGTGTCATATACAAATATAATTTCGTCATTTTTAACCATATACGATCCGGCGGCGTTGACAGAACCTGGCTGCGGCGTTACGTTTAGGAAGATCTGTGAGGACGCAGGCTGGCTGCCACAGGCAGCGGGAGCAATGATGGAACTGACATTTGCGGTGATTGCTGATGAGGCAGAACATTGCGGCTATGTATTCCGCGAGATTCCGAAGCGCCGGATTCTGTCGCCGGAGAACGGGGATGAACTTGCCGGGCTGATGGAGCGAGTGGACGGAAAGCCGGACAACATCGGAGACCGGCGAGTCCTGCTCACACGCATTTTCACGAAATATGCGGACTGGGAAAATGAGATGCTTCTGGGAATTATCCATGAGACGAGCTTTCAGGAACTGATGGATATGGCAGGCAGGATGCTGGACAATCCGATTGCGCTGATGGACTCCAATCTTTTGATCCTGTACCGAAGCCAGAAGGCGCCGGTGATGGAAACCGGAACTGTATGGGATATTATGAAGGGCAATTATCTTGTGCCGGGGAATTTCTATGATCCTTCCGAGATCCGCCGCTTTTCGGAGCAGATTCAGAGAGCGCCGGATCATGCTGTCTGCTATCGGGTCAAGCGCGATCCGGATCATACATACTACGCGGCGAGCTTTTCCGTCGGAGGCCGCGTGGTGGGGACGCTCGGCTCGGTCTCGATCCATGCACCGTTCACAGAAGGGCAGATTGATATTCTGGGCCGCGTGCGGTCCTTCGCCATGCTGTATTTTGAGCGGCAGAAAATTCATTCGCCGGTATCCGGCATCACAAGCGGTGTACTGCGTCAGATGATCTCCGGGCAGCCCTGCAGCCGGTCTGTCATTCAGGACGAGCTGCAGCGTCAGCGCTGGCAGGAAGAGGAGGAATACCTGATGCTCACATTTGCCTGCCCGGTGCCATTCTACTCAGAGCTTGAGATGACGTCCTTCATCAATCTGCTCCATTTTCAGTTTTCCAAAGCGGTTCTGACGCTGTACCGCAGACAGATTACTGCTGTGGTGCGCCTCGCAGACTATCCGCTCAGGGACGGAAAATACCAGAGCAGGCTGGCGGAATTCCTGGCGGCGCACGAGATCTGCGCCGGCGGCAGCCGCGTCTATTACCGCTATGAAGATGCGGCGGCTGTCTATGAGCAGAGCTGCTTTGCGGTAAAGCAGGCGAAGCGGGAGAAGATGCCGCTGGTATTCTACCGGGACGCTGCCTCAGAACATATCATCGAACTTCTGGGGGAGAAGAAAAATCTCCGGACATTCTGTGAGCCGGTTCTTCTCCGACTTGCGCAGAGCGGGAAAAAGAGCGATGCGGCGCTTCTCGAGTGTCTTCGCGCCTACCTTCTGCATGGCCGCAGTCTCTCCGATACGGCGCGGGCACTGAATCTCCATCGCAATACCGTGGTTTACCGGGTTCAGAAACTTGAGAACATCCTGAGTACGGATCTGCATGATCTGAGTGACGAAGAGGTGCTTGCCTGCCTGTTGACCTGCGAGATCCTCCGGAAGCACCCGGAGATCGCCGCACGATAGGAATGTCGGCCGTATACCGCTGGATATATCAGGCCCGCGTCGGAGATCGCCGCACGATGCGAAATATCTGCGATGGTTTGGCGGGAAAATTCTGGTACCGTTCTTGCTTTGTCCCTGCTATGATGGGAAGGAAATACTGTGAGGAGGAGAAGTGTATGAAGTACAGACTTCTTGGAAATACCGGTCTTTCGGTCAGTGAGATTGGCCTTGGCTGTGAAGGATTCATGGAAGAGAACTGCGGTATGGCGAAGAAACTGCTCGATACGGCCGAGTCTTATGGAATCAACTACATCGATCTGTATTCGCCGAATCCCGATATGAGGCGGGCAGTCGGAGCCGCCCTGAAGGGACGCAGGGACAAATTCGTTCTGGAGTCGCATCTCTGTTCGGTTTGGAAAGACGGGCAGTATCTGCGAACCCGGAAGATCGACGAGGTCAAAGCTGGGTTTGAAGAGATGCTGCGGCTGCTGGACACGGATCACATTGAGGTCGGAATGATTCACTACTGCGATTCCCTGAAGGACTGGCAGGAAATTCTGTCGTCCGGTGTCCTGGATTACGCAAAGGAGCGGAAAGCGGCCGGACAGATTCTGCACATTGGCCTGTCCTCGCACAATCCGGTGGTGGCGCGGGCCGCGGTGGAGACGAGAGATATCGAGGTCCTGCTGTTCAGCATCAATCCCTGCTATGATCTGCAGCCGGCAGGCGAGGATGTAGAGAAGCTCTGGGCGGACGAGGCGTACGCTCATCCGCTCGTGAACATGGATCCCGACCGAAGAAAGCTCTATGAGCTCTGTGAGGAGCGAGGCGTCGGCATCAGCGTCATGAAGGCATTCGGCGGCGGTGATCTGCTCGATGCGAAGCTATCACCGGCCGGAAAGGCACTCACACCGGCGCAGTGTCTGAGCTACGCACTAAGCCGCCCCGCGGTCGCAACCATTTGCTGCGGCGCACATAGTGAACAGGAACTGGCGGACTGCGCGGCGTATGAGGATATCTCCGAAGAAGAGAAGGACTTCGCCGAGGCACTCGCTGCATTCCCCAGCATCCGCTGGAAAGGGCATTGCATGTACTGCAATCACTGCCTGCCCTGCCCTTCCCGGATCAACATCGCCGATGTGACGAAATTCTATAATCTGACGGAAGCAGAGGGGCGGGTCCCGGAGACCGTGCGGGAGCACTACGCGGCGCTCGAGCATCACGCGGGAGAGTGCATCCGGTGCGGCCGCTGTGAGCGCCGTTGCCCGTTTGACGTAAAGATCCGGGAGAATATGAAGAAGGCCGCAGAGGTGTTCGGTTACTGAGTCCATGTTGAGCGGTTATGAGAGCTCAGACGGAATGAGAATAGGAAAAGCCGCTGAGGTATTCAATTACTGAGACTGAGCGTATACGAAAGCTCAGACGGGAATAGAGGCAGAAGATCCATAGTGAAACGGAAATAGCGGCAGATAATTCATAGAATAAAGAAGAGAGGATTCCGCGGGAATGTCCCGCGGATGGAACATGTAGCGGGCTGCTTTAGGGCGGCCCGCTGTTTTTCGTTTTGGCGGATCAGCTGACGCATGACAGCGAAGTTCAAAATCCCATCGTACTCCAGAATTATGAATCGGGCAGACACAAAAAAATTTGCAAAATGTAGAAATGGAGTAAGGCAAAGGAGATTTATACGACAACGATTTACCTCCGGTTTTTAAAGGGAAAACTTTTGACGGATGGAGCACATCGAAGGATGCCGCAAAAGCAGAATACACTTTGCTGAAAGATTTCACGCCGGCAGAGATGCTGGCCAAGAAGGAGGTCCGTCGGCAGGAGTGCCGGCGGACCTCTGAATTTATCAATCCTATCCTGTTTCGACCAGTGCGGACAAAAAGAAACAGTGAAGAAGAGTCCCCGCGTCTCTTCTTCACTGCTCTTATACGGATTATGATCCAATGCCAGGTGATTTCTGTGAATTTCCGGACCGATCAATTGGGCTCCTCGGTGAGGCCTGGCTTCTTTACAATCTCCGGAATGATCAGTCGGGCTCCTCGGTGAGATCCAGCTTCTCTACGATCTTGCAGAAACCGGACAGATCATAGGTCGTTCCTTCGTGGTTCTGAATTCTCTTCAGAAGCTTGGCTTCCTTCTCTTCACGGGCATAGGTGATATCATAGACTTCCTGCGCAATCTCCTTCGGAACAACAACGACGTCATCGTTGTCTGCGAAGACCAGATCACCAGGACGGACGGTAACACCGCACATCACGACCGGATGATTGATCGTGCCCTTGAAGGCCTTCGTGGTTCCTACTACGTTAATTGCCTGAGAGAATACCGGAAATCCCAGCTCCTTCATGAGCATCGTGTCACGGACCGCTCCGTCAGTGATCATGCCGACAGCACCCTTGGACTGAGCGGAAGCGCTCATCATGCCGCCCCACATACCGCCGGTCCGCGTGTCTCCCGAATAGGCGATCATCAGAACATCACCGGGCTTGATCATGTCGATGGCCTTGTGGATGATGACGTTGTCGCCGGGGCGTGCCTCGACGGTCATCGCGACGCCGCAGATGCGGGAACCGGGCCATACCGGGTGAATTTTGCCGCCCATGGCGTTCTTGCGGCCCATAGCCTCATGGATGGAAGCGCTCTCGTCAAATTTCGAGAATTTCTCGACGAGTTCAGGGGAAACCTTATCGTAATGCTTGATGATGTCGTACATGTTATGCCTCCTGCTTTTCGGCCGGGCGACTGCCCGCGTTCTGCTCCGAATGATTTACGATGGCGCGAGGGCGGTCCGCAGACCGATTCTCCCTCAGCACGGTCCTACTATAGCACAAAGCAACATGTCATAAAAATGAATTATTTTGCTAATATAGATAAAAGTTGTTTATTTTCCGCACCTGATATAGAATATAAGAAGGGCCATGAGGAATCGAATGCCCACACAAGGAGAAGAGGATGAACCAGGTGGATATTGAGACATTCCTTGTGCTCGTAAAAACAAGGAATATTACGAAAACCGCGGAAAGTCTGTTTGTCTCACAGCCAACGGTCAGCCACAGACTCAAGATGCTGGAGGACGAGCTCGGTGTCCCACTGCTGATTCGGAAAAAAGGGTATAAGAAAGTGGAACTCACCCAGAAGGGCGAGGAGTTCATTCCGATTGCGGAGCGCTGGCTGGCTCTGATGAAAGAGACGTTGATGCTCAAGAACGAGAAGGAAGAGATGTTTCTCTCTGTCGCAAGCACCGATACATTGAATTCCTGTGTTCTTCAGAAACTCTATCGCTCCATCCTGCAGGATACAGATCTGAACCTCAAGCTGAACATTCAGACTCGATACTCCTATGAGATCTATGAGCTGCTGGAGAAGCGGGGGATCGACGTTGGTTTTGTGCACCATCAGCTGCACTACAAGAATGTCATCTGCGAACCGGTGCTCCACGAGAAGATGTATCTGGTTCAGGAGGGAAGCCAGGCGATCCGCAAAGACCAGATTCGGATCGGAGAGCTGGATCCGGAGAAGGAGGTTACGGATATCTGGGAGACGAATTATCAGATCTGGCATGAGCAGACCATTTCGAGAGGACGCCGCGCCAGCAGAGAGGTCGATACCTATGCGATGCTGGCGGCGTTCCTGAGAGACCCCGGACGGTGGGCGATTGCCCCGGTGACTGTGGTAAATCATCTGAAGGAAGAACAGGACGTCTTTGTCAGTGAAATTGCCGACCGGAGAAAGCCGCCGGAGCGGGTAACATATATCGTCCGCAACAAGGACATGAGTGAAGCGAAGATTCATACACTGAAGATCTTTGAGAAGAGAATTCACGACTATTTCGTGGATAGCGGGCTGGACCGGTACATGGACCGTTACAGCAATGCGATCAGCGAAGTGGAAGAAGACAGCGACGATTAACACGGAAACTGGCGCTTTTTACAGGGGATGGAAAATCATTCATCCCCTGATTTTTTTGCGCTTTTTTACGCTGAGAAATGACATAATCCGGCATTCCGGATGGAAAAAATGAGTGGCATATTTTCCCTGTGACGGACTTGTGATAATTAAATCACATTGTTAACGAAAAATCGTGATATTAACGGGATCAATAAATCATAGAAAAATTATTTATTTTTCAAACGGCTCATACTGTGCTATATATTTTTACAGAGATCGAAAATATTTTACAATTTTTTAATAAACATCTTGAATGATTATTAACAATAACTTCTATTTTTCACGTCGACTTATTAATGCTATATTCCACGCAAGAAAAAATTACAAAAATTAAGCGCTGCTGCCTGGAATAAGGAAGGAGACGCGGATTTCCCGGTACGGGCAGGGTGCCGGATCGGAGGTAGACAATATGGATGCAGACATTCTGATATCCGGAGACCAGGCAGTTTCCGTCAGGCTGGGAAATGAAATCAGCCTTGAGGTCAACGGAAGAGTTCTCCTCCTTCAGGAGGAACTTGACAGGAATCCGATCGAAGGTGTGACGGAGACTGTACCGACTTACGCGTCACTGATGGTTTACTACCAGCCCGAAGTCATCCCCTATGAACAGCTGAAGAACGA
>CADBOY010000214.1 GCA_902796405.1 uncultured Lachnospiraceae bacterium
CAGAGAACATTTAGCCGATCCATACGAATAGGACAGCGATAAAATGGAAGAATTGCCTGCGCCCTGTTTGGCAAAACGATGCAGCTTCGAAAGCTTCAAGAGCACAGTATGCCGCAGGGTGAAGGAAAGTGGTGATATCGATTTCATTAGATCACCATGATATTTGCGCTGATGCGGTGTATGCGGGCATATAATGAGGTCATCAGGAACGCCAGGAGACAGCGTCCATCTCCTGGCATTCCTGATTCACAGCAGTTCTCGTTTTCCTTCGGCCTTTGCTTAGTCTTCGACGTCCTGATAGGCGATGCGGCTGTACTCATATACCGCATCCGCGAAGATCGGATACAGGGAAGAATCGTGGCCGGGCTTTCCGTCCAGCGAGACATCCTGGCAGTACAGAACTCCCTTGTCCTTGTATTTCTGGACGAAATCATAGGCGATCTTCCGGATCTGTTCCGGCGTGGAGCCGGTGGGGAGAATCGGACTGCTGACGGCGAAGGTGATATGCTCGTCTTTGTATTTCTCAATCAGCGCGTCAACGTCATTGATCGACGCCTGCGGGAACCAGAAGTCGGAACCGGTCATCACCATGGCCGGCACCAGTCTCTCGGCTTTGCCGCAGCAGTGATGCTCGAAGATGATGTCATTCTCATGGCAGAAATCCACGATCTTCTTCATGGGCGGGACGAAGAACCTGATGGCCGTATCCAGTGAGAAGAACGGGCCATTCTGCGTGCCCCAGTCATCATGCAGCATGATGGAGTCTATCCGGCAAACCTTGCGGACTCGGTCAATATAGTCACAGTAGAAATCCGACAGCTTGTCCAGAAAGGCATGGATGGCATCCTCGCAGTCTTCATCCATCAGGGCCATTGCGGCATTGTCGACGTCCATCAGGCACATCATCCGCTCCCAGAGGCCGAGCTGGATGCCGAGCTGATTCGCCTTGTCGGTGCCCAGGTACTCCTTGTTCATCTCCCCCATCTCATCGAAATCGATGTCATCCAGGCTGGGCCAGTGCAGAACTTCCTGCCAGTCATTGATATCCGGCAGAATCGGATTGCCAGGTCTTACCGTCGCGCCGGCAGAGAGCGGCTCCCATTCCAGCGGCAGGTCAAACCATCCAAGGGTGGTCTTCGGCCGCTTGGAGTAGTCGATGTAAGGCCCGCCGTCCAGGCACTGATGGTGCGCAAGACAGTCCGGAGTCTGTCTCGGCCGGAATTCATTGATATCACAGAAGACCCAGCCGTTATTCACCATCCAGTAAGGGGTCTCCCCGCGGAACAGCATCTTGAAATTCTCTCTGGTCTCAATGGGGCGGTAAAGCCGGGGATAGGTGGGAACTTCGAACAGTTTGCTGTTTCCGCCGCCGGCGAGCTCCATTCCCTTGATGGCCGGATACATACCGACCACTTCGTGTTCCTTCTTCGCATTGTATTTCTCTCTTGCCATGTCGTTCGCTCCTCTCAGACGAAATGTTAGACAATATGAATATAGAAAATGAGAATTCCGTCTCTTTATGGCTATAGCTTATCAGAAGAGGAAGGGCGTAGATAGACTTCAAACTGATTGAGAATCATGAGGGTTAATGCTACAATTTGTGGTACAGGAAGAAGAGGAGGGAAATGAAGATGGTTTTGAAGAATGATATGATCTTTTATCGGCTGAGTCAGCATTTCCCGGCGGCAGCCGCTCATTTCAGCCACGAACTCTCGGCAGGGCGTCCCATATTTCCCGATACCGAGGAGAAAAACAGTCAGCATGTTGTGGTAATTGGTCCGGATTCATGGAAACATTTTGTTGCCCACCATTCCGATCCGCTGATCGTGTATGTGGGGATCTCTGAACGACTCCTCTTCGGACGCCCGGAGAATTATATCGCGCTGCCGGAGCCGTGCACGGTGGATGAAGTATTCAATGACCTGACGGAGACATTCGACTTATTCGAGAAATGGCAGGCGGAACTAGAGGACGCGGTGGAGGAGTATTTCAGCTACAATGCCATCCTGGACAGCTGCGAACTGTTCATGCACGAGCCCATTGCGCTCGTGGACACGCAGTTCAGGTACATCAGCTATACGCGGAGGCTGGCCAGTCAGGCCGGCTATGACAAATACGTGCAGAACAGCATTTATCTTCCGCTGGAAGAGATCAATTATCTGAATTCGCTGCCGGATTTCAAGGCGCTGGAGAAGCGGACGGACGTCTTTCAGTACGTGGCGGTAGAGAATCTGCTGCACAAGAACATCTTTCACGACGGCAAATATATCGCGCGCCTGTCCATCCCGTACGCTCCGGATGAGTCAACCAATTATTTCTACCGGTGCATTCTGGAGATCCTGGCCAGCTGTATTGAGAGACTGTATGACCGGTTCGGGACGTTCACCCGGCTGAAAAAAGAGGATTCTCTGTTCAAGGAATATATGATTCAGCTGTTGTCCGGCAAATCCGTGCAGGACGGGGAATTGAGCCGG
>CADBOY010000215.1 GCA_902796405.1 uncultured Lachnospiraceae bacterium
GAAGATCGCTTCCTGCCGGTGCGGAGATGACAACCTTGCGGGCGCCGGCCTTGATGTGTGCCTCGGACTTTGCCTTGGAAGTGTAGAAGCCGGTGCACTCCAGAACAACATCGATGCCAAGCTCGCCCCACGGCAGCTTGGAAGCATCTGCTTCCTTATAGATTGTGATCTTGTTATCATCTACGTAGATGCAATCTTCACCCGCCTCGATGGTGTGCTGCTGATTGTATCCTCTCTGCACGGAATCGTACTTCAGAAGATAAGCGAGCATCTTGGGGGAAGTCAGATCGTTGATTGCTACGACATCATAGCCCTCTGCCTTGAACATCTTGCGGAACGCCAGACGGCCGATGCGGCCGAATCCGTTGATTGCCACTCTTACTGCCATGATTGCTGCCTCCTGTAGAATGTAGAATAGTGCCTCCTGCACGAATGATGCAGGCTGAAATCGGTTTGTTTTTTCCTTCATGCAAAAGTATAGCATTCGAGGCCGCCCAGCGTCAGTAAAATTTTCTTCCGGCGCTCTCTATGGCGCCAAAATCTGCTGATTCTTTTGTTTATTAAGTAATTACTGCTTTTGAGCGAATAATATTAAGTTCGTTTTGCCATCGTTTTGCTTTTTTTGTTTCATATTTATTCCCCGCTGTCCCTGCACTTTTCGAAAAAGGGTTTGGAAAAGTACATCATATAACCTGGAGCATCATTCAGGAATGATCGCATACAGGATCCCGGATTGACACAGGAAGCCATTTTCTCTATGCTTGAATCGGACGTGTCATGCGGCACGCGGGGGGAAAACTTATGTCTACGGAGAAGTCAAATCATCGCTCACAGATTTACCGGTATCTGTTTCATCATGAACGTGTATCTCAGCAGGATATTGCCCAGGATCTTGGGCTCAGCATGCCGACCGTGACCTCCTGTCTGAACTCACTCCGCTCTGCCGGCCTGATCTGCGATGCGGGGAATTTTGAATCCACCGGCGGCCGCAAAGCCCGCGCGCTTCGTATCGTTCCGGACGCGCGGCTTGCCATCGGTCTCGACATCACGGAGAATCACATCAGTCTGGTTGTGATTGACATGAAGGCTCATATTCTGCACTCCAACCGAATTCGGCTGCATTTTGCCGACAGTCTGTTCTATTACAGCACGGTCGGGAAACTGCTTGAGCACTTTATCCGCGAATCCGGGACGGAAAGCGCAATGATTCTCGGGCTCGGAGTCTGCACAGCAGCAATCATCGAGGAAGATCACCGCACGGTGCGAAGCGGGAAACTGTTCGGAATCCCCGGCAATCTGTTCGAAAAACTGCAGCCTTATATCCATCTGCCGTTTCTGCTGTTTAATGACGCGAATTCCAGCGGTTTTGCCGAGTGGTGGGACCTGGAAACCGAGAAGACCATTATCTATCTCTCCCTCAGCAACAGCGTCGGCGGCGCCATGGTCGCCAACCGCCGTCTCTATGTCGGAGACAATGGCCGCAGCTGTGAATTCGGGCATGCCACGCTGGTCCCGGATGGACGGCTCTGCTACTGCGGGCAGAAGGGATGCGCCAACGCCTACCTGAACGCCAGGCTGCTCGCGAATCTTGCGGGTGGCAAGATGGATCAGTTTTTCCGCAATGTGGAGTGCGGCGCAGAGCCCTGCCGGTCCGCATTCCAGGAATATCTTCATTATCTTGCAGTTGCGGTCAACAATCTGCGCATGAATTACGACTGTGACATCGTACTCGGCGGATATGTCGGCTCATATATGACGCCTTATCTGGATGATTTCCGGGAGATGGTTCAGAGCCGGAACCGGTTCCGGGATGACGGCAGTTTCATCCGCGCCTGCCGCCACCGATATGAAGCGGCGGCCATCGGAGCGGCGCTCTTCTATATTGACCGGTTCATTCAGGCCATCTAACGTCTGTACACCTGTCCCCGCATCATGAGGATCATTCCGTTGTCACTGAGCCAGCGGCGCCTTGCCGTGCAATCGGGAATGTGCTTCTTCACTTCATTCCAGAATGCGGCGGAATGATCCATGTACTTTCTGTGACAGAGTTCGTGAACGATCACATAATCCAGAATCTCCGGGGGCGCGAGAAGAAGGAGAATATTAAAGTTCAGATTGCCGCGACCGGAGCAGCTTCCCCACTTTGTCTTCTGCATTCTCAGCGTGACCGTTCCGTAGGAAACTCCCATCTGAGCGGCATAATACTGCACTTTCTGCGGAATCAGCCGGGCAGCCTGCTGTTTTAGCCTCTCGAGGCCCTCCTCGGTCAGGATCCCCTGTCTTTCGGCCTCTGCCTGCTTCTCCTGAATCAGGCACGCATTGGCTTCGATCCAGTCCTCTCTCTCTTCAACAAATTGCAGGATCTGATTCCGGTCTGTGTAATACGGCACCCGGATCGTGACCTCATTCCGGTAATTGATATCCAGGCTGATCGTCTTTCTTCGGCTCCGGATTACATTCAATCTCTGAACGCCGCAGCAGTACAGTCGTTCCCGCAGAGCAGACTCTGGTGAGTCCGTTGAAGCTGCGTCCCTCTTTCCCATGCGTATCGGTGTTTTCATCAATGATTGTCCTCGCTTTCCGGCGGCGTCTCATCCATCTCGCGGCTGCCTTCCTGACATGCATGGCCGAGCGCGCTGCCCCGGATGCTTTGGCTTTGCGTCCGGATTGCAATTTTCTTTTCCCTTTTCTATACTGTACTCAGCGCCTGATATGCACTACCGCGCATATCAGGCAAATATTCCGCCGCTATTCTGCTCCTGGCTGCCGGCCGGGCAGGACAGGCGGGCAGCATATCTCCACCGAAAGGTACCGTCCTTCCGGCGGAATCACACCGATCTCATGAAACGGCCTGTCCGGAAAACAGCAGCCCTGGAAAGGAGCCGATATGTACTCTGATTCCCATCTTCACACCTCATTCTCCGGAGATTCTGATACACCGCCGGAGCAGCAGATTGAAAGGGCAGTATCACTCGGCATGGAACATCTGACCATCACCGACCATCACGACATGGACTTTCCGCCTTCCTTCTGCAGCTTTGAGCTCGATCTTGACCACTATATTCCGGAGATGCAGCGGCTGCGCGAGACCTGCCGCGGCCGGATTGATCTGGGCATCGGCATCGAACTGGGGCTCCAGCCGCAGCTTACAAGAGAGCTTCCCTCCTGCACCAGCTCCTGGCCATTTGACTTTGTCATCGGCTCGCAGCATCTGGTCCGCCGGATTGATCCCTATGAGATGGATCAGGCAATCGAAGCTCTGGGAACCTGGGACAATGTCTGCCGCACCTATCTGGAGGAAGAGCTGGCCAACCTGAAACAATTTGACTGCTGGGACATCGCCGGCCATCTGGACTACGTCGTTCGGTATGGGAGAGACCGGGCTGGTGAATACACCTGGGAAAAATACGGTGACGTTCTGGATGAAATACTCCGCACCGTCATTGAAAAGGGGAAGGGAATCGAATACAACACGGCCGGTTTCAAAGCCGGTCTCGGCTGGGGCCATCCCATGCCTGACGCATGGAAGAGGTACCGGGAGCTCGGCGGTGAAATTCTCACCATCGGCTCAGACGCGCATGTTCCGCAGTACGTCGGCGACCATTTCCAGGAAGCCGGAGATTTTCTGAAATCGGTTGGCTTCCGGTACTACTGCATCTATCGGAACAGAAAACCGGTCTTTCTGCCGCTGTAAAACGGTCAGCGGCAGAACGTCATAACAGCAAGGCGAAGATCAGACTACCGACGGTCTCTGATCTTCGCCTTGCTGTTTTCTCCCGGATTCAGCTCTTCTGCCGGATCTTATTCCGTATCCCCCTCGCCCGGTCCCTCGAGCATACGGATCAGCTCTTCCTCCGTCAGAATCGGAATTCCCAGTTCCCGCGCTTTCCGGTTCTTCGTCGAGTTCGAGCGGCTGTCATTGTTGATCAGATAGCTCGTCTTTCTGCTGACGGACCCAACGACTTTTCCTCCCGCTGCCTCAATCCGCTCCTGCGCTGCCCTGCGGTTGGGAAATACCGCCAGTTCACCGGTAATCGCAAACGTCTTTCCCACAACAGAAGGGATCTGGGCGGTCTCTTCGGGCACCTCGATGTGCAGAATATCCAGCAGTTCATCCAGCAGTTCCTGATTTTTTTCATCCGCAAAGTACGCGGCAATTCCGGATGCCAGCACACTTCCGATACCGTCAGCCCGCATGAGCTCCTCTTCTTTCGCGTGGCGCAGTTTCTCCACATCCCATCCAAATGCGCGGCAGAGCACCTTGGCATTGGCTGCGCCGATTCCGGCAATCCCAAGGCCATAGATCAGTCTTTCCAGGGTGGTATTTTTCGCCCGGTCGGCAGCAGCAAGGAGATTTTCATATGACTTTTCCCCGAATCCATCCATCTGAACGATCTGCTGCCTGTGAAGATCCAGATGGAAAAGATCGGTAACCGATCGCAGTATTCCGGCGTTGATGAATTTCTCCAGAGTGGCCTCAGACAGACCGGCGATATTCAGAGCATCACGGCTCACAAACAGCGTAAAGCTGCCGATCTTCTTGGCCGGACACTCCGGATTCGTGCAGTATACTGCCTTGACATCCTCATTCTGCCGAATGGCGATTTTCCCGCCGCATACCGGACAGACTGCCGGAGCGCCTGCGGTTCCGCTCCGCGTCAGGTTCTCTGCGATCTGAGGAATAATCATATTCGCCTTGTAGACCGTGATCCGGTCCCCTGCCCCCAGCTGCAGATCTTCCACAATACTGAGATTGTGCACACTGGCACGTTTTACCGTTGTCCCCTCAAGCTGAACCGGATCGAATACCGCTACCGGATTGATCAGGCCGGTTCGTGATGCACTCCACTCGACTTCTCGCAGCGTGGTCTCCTGGGTCTCATCTGCCCATTTGAATGCCATCGCATTGCGGGGAAACTTCGCCGTCCGGCCGAGAGAGTCGCCATAAGCAATGTCATCCAGGAGCAGAACCAGGCCATCGGAGGGCAGATCGTTCTCCGTGACCATCCCCGCAAAATTCACTACGACGGCCGGCAAAGTCGCCGATGTCACGCGCTCATAGTAGACCACGTCGAATCCCTGATTCTTCAGCCAGGTCAGCTGTACATCGCGGGAATTATGAAAATCCACCCCTTCTGCCTGCACCAGGGCGAAGGCATAGAACCGGACGCATCGTCTGGCAGTCACGGCGCTGTTCAGCTGCCGGACGGATCCACTGCACAGATTTCGCGGATTCTTATACTGCTCCTCCACCTCAGGCAGTTCCCGGTTGATTCTCTCAAAATCAGAATACCGGATCACCGCTTCTCCCCGGAGAATCAGCTCTCCCTGATAGGGAATCCGGAGCGGAACGTTCTGAAACACCCTGGCATTGGCGGTGATCACCTCTCCGACCTCACCGTTGCCCCGGGTCACCGCCTTGAACAGCGA
>CADBOY010000216.1 GCA_902796405.1 uncultured Lachnospiraceae bacterium
CCGACTACACTGGACCAGACGAAGGGAAGTTCCGTGGTTGACAACGAGATTCAGAGAGCGCTGTCGGAGGGACTGGTTCGTTTCACGAATGGGGAAGTCCAGCCCGGCTGTGCGGAGAGCTGGGATGTCTCTGACGATCAGAAAACCTATACGTTTCACCTGCGCGACGGCCTGAAGTGGAGCGACGGCAAGGATCTGACGGCGCAGGATTTTGTCTATTCCTTCCAGCGTCTTGTGGATCCGGATACCGCAAGCCTTCTTGGCTGGGTTGCCGGAACGGCGGGAATTCTGAATGCCAATGAGTGCAATTCCGGGGACAAAGACGTCAGCGAACTCGGTATAGCGGCTCCGGACGACAAGACCGTCGTCGTCACTCTGTCGCATCCGACGCATTATTTCCTGTCGCTGATCGGCTCCACGACCAACTTCAATCCGGTGCGCAAGGACATCGTAGATCAGTACGGACAGGATTACGCATCGACGGCGGACAAGAACGTCTATTGCGGTCCGTATGTCCTGGACAGCACCGAGAATCAGCGCTATATCTTCAAGAAGAATCCGAATTACTGGAATGCGGACGCCGTTCATTTTGACCGTGTCGAGGAGAGCGTGATCACGGAGGCAAACACGCAGCTTGCCATGTATGAATCCGGAGATCTGGACTATGTGGATATCCCGCTGGAGGAAGTGGCGAATTATACCGACTCAAAGGAATATGGAAGCTATATGGACGGCAGCGATGACTTCGGCGTGATCAACTGCACGAGCGAGACACAGCCGCTGCTGCAGGACGTCAACTTCCGGAAAGCTCTGAATTACGCGCTGGACCGCAAGACCTACATCAGTCTGGCGGTCAATGATGTTTACACTCCGGCGACAACCTTTGTCCTTCCGCAGGTCCCAGGTGCAAATGGCGGTACATACGGCGAGGAGTTCTCGGACAAGCTTCACGAGTATCCTCTTGAAGGAGATATGGATCAGGCGAAGGAGTGCCTGCAGAAGGCCATGGATACGGCGGGAATCAGCGATCCGTCCCAGATCACCCTGGAGTTCACCTGTGTGGACAGTGCAGCAGAGAAAAAGGTTGTCGAAGTTCTCCAGCAGATGTGGAAAGAGAACCTCGGTATCAATATCGATGTGAAGCAGGTGACGTTTGCGGAGAAATATACCAACGCGTTCCCAAATCACGATTATGAGATCTCCTATGCTGGAGATTCTGATGCATACGATGCCTATACCTATCTGGAGCTTTTCCGCAGCGACAACCCGAATAACTTCTGCGCGTACAGTAATGAGGAGTACGACAAGAAACTCGATTCTACCGTCACGATGACCGACAATGTGGAGCGCCTCACCACTCTGACAGAGTGCGAGAATATGCTGCTGGACGATGCGGTTGTCATCCCGCTGCAGTTCCGCATGCGCCACTACCTGCTGAAGCCGAATTTCAGCGGAATCGTCTTCTCCGCCGGAGCAGTCAATCTCGACTGGTCGTTCGGAGACTGCTCGACGGGCTGAATTTCCGGAACAGATCCGGAGAATGGTGTACTGACCATTCAGAGAGCAAGAAATCTTCATAACATATTTGCCGCCAGCTGAGCCATTCGCTGGCGGCTATTTTTAACATAGAAATACCCCAGGCAGGATTGATAATTCATCATCCTGTCTGGGGGTGTCAGCTTTGCTGCCCGTTTTCCGGCTCCGCTTTCCTTCCCTGTTACTTAATCGTGAGATTATAGGAAATGTTGCTGTTCGTAACCCCGGCAAAGAAAGCAGAGAGATAAACCGTCTCTCCCTTGGCAAGAGCGAGGGAACCGGTGCGGGAGGTATAGTAGCGATTCACCTTGGGAATGCTCGACTGCGAGAAGTAGCGAAGGAAATGGCTGTTGGCCAGTTTCAGGAAGCTGGTCTTGCCGCCCTTCGTCTTCACATTAACCAGACCGGGAGCATCCGTGTACTGGTTCCGGCCGATCCAGAATGCGACGTAACCGCATGTTCCGACGGATTTCCTGGTTGGCTGCACGCTGCTGAAGGTAAAGCGGTATGTCTTTGCCTTCTTCGCCGTAAACTTAATGTATGCATTGCTTTTCTTAATGCGGACTTTTGTTTTCCCGCTGCGGACCGCAGGTGCTTTCTGCCATTTGACTGCCTTGGTGGTTACTGTGCGGACTTTTTTCGCCTGCGCAGTTATCGTGCCGAAAGGGGCTGCAGCGCTCGCAATCATGATGGCAGCGAGCCCGGTTATGGCAAATTTCTTCAGATCCTTTTTCATTTTTCTCTCCTTCAATGGAAATGGCATATTTTGTATGCGTTTGGCGTAAGTGTCGGTATCTTTCTTCCTCCTTTTCAGAAAAGCAAGTGCCATATGCAGATTTTGGGGTTTTGATCCGGAGTCTGCGTGAAACAGGTTCTGGATATCCTTGTCGCTCGTGATCTCCTGCGTCTTACCTGGTGATGTTCTGAGTTTCCTGCAAGCATCGCATCAATCTGATGTGGCACACCTACAAATCTATACCATCTTATCATACATTGACATATTTTGTCCATAAATGTGTCAAATATGATAATGTAAAGAGTAATTAATATAAATTCTACAATATTCGGAGCTTAATTTTGCACAAATTGCCTGGGTTATTTATGCTGGAAGCATTGAATCCGATCCGCAGCGAGAGTCAGTTTGGCATTGATCTCCTGGTGATTGGAAAAGAAGGGGCATGTGAAACCAATTGCTTTCACATGCCCCTTCTTATATCCTATATTATTTTCATGCATTCGGCAGGATAGCTGTGGCTGTTCGCCACCCAGCTGCTGGCCGTTCATTTGGTCAATCCGGCTTATTTCCTGCGCTTTCCATGGGATGATGGTTCGTCCACGACATCGTCGCCGCCCATCTCTTCGTATTCGATTTCGTCGAGAATTTCGTCGTAGCGGTCCGATACAGCTTCGTATTCCTCATCATCCTCGATATTTCCCACGACGGCTTCGCCGTTCTCATCTTCTCCGAAACGGTAGAGGTAGATCTCGGCATCCGGATCATCCTCGCTGCCCGTAGGGATGAGAGCGGCGTACTGCCGTCCCAGCAGCGGGAAACGGAGCAGAACGAGACATTCCAGTTCTGTGCCGTCCTCGAGATCCAGAGTGACATAGATATCCTCGGGTTCTGTATAAGTCTCCATATTCTGCCTCCCAAGCAGTGCGTCCGGCCTCCTTCAAGAATCACCAGATCGCGACATATCCGATCGTCAGACGTTGAAGCGGAAGAGAACCACGTCACCGTCCTGCATGACATAGTCCTTGCCCTCAAGACGGATCAGTCCCTTCTCCCTGGCAGCATTATATGTGCCTGCGTCAAGAAGTTCCTGATAGTTGATGACCTCGGCGCGGATAAAGCCCCGCTCAAAATCCGAGTGAATCTTGCCGGCAGCCTGCGGTGCCTTGGTCCCCTTCCGGATCGTCCAGGCGCGCGTCTCCTGTTCACCGGCAGTCAGAAAACTGATGAGGCCGAGAAGATCGTAGCTGGCGGCGATCAGCTTGTCCAGACCGGACTCCTTCATGCCGAGCGTTTCCAGAAATTCTTTCTTCTCGTCGTCATCCAGTTCGGAGAGTTCTTCTTCGATCTTGGCGCAGACGACGTAGACTTCGCTGCCCTCTTTCTTCGCGTACTCCCGGACCTGCTGCACCATCGGATTCGAGGCGCCGTCATCGGCAAGATCATCTTCCGAGACGTTGGCGGCGTAGATCACCGGTTTGTCCGTGAGCATGTCCAGACTGGAGATAAAGGCAGCCTCCTCATCATCCGCAGGCTCATAGGATTTGATCGGCTTCCCGTCCTCGAGAAGAGCTTTCAGCTTCTTCATCGTGTCGAGCTGAGGCTGTAGACTCTTGTCCCCCATGACGCTGTGGCTGGTCTTCGAGATTCTCCGTTCCAGCACTTCCAGGTCGGAAAAGATCAGTTCCAGATTGATCGTCTCGATGTCGCGCACCGGATCGACACTGCCGTCTACATGAATGACATTGGGATCCTCAAAGCAGCGGACCACATGGACGATGGCGTCGACCTCACGGATGTGGGAGAGGAACTGATTGCCGAGCCCCTCACCCTTGCTGGCTCCCTTGACCAGACCGGCAATGTCCACGAATTCGATTACCGCCGGCGTGGTCTTGCGGGAGTGGTACATCTCCGTGAGAAGGTCAAGCCGGTGGTCCGGGACGACAGCAACGCCGACGTTCGGATCAATGGTGCAGAACGGATAATTCGCGGATTCAGCGCCTGCTTTGGTGAGAGAATTAAATAAGGTACTTTTCCCGACATTGGGAAGACCTACGATCCCTAATTTCATTTTTGTTTATATCTCCTTAAAAATCCTTATTTTATGCGGGTTTGCGGGATCGGCGTTTGTAAAAC
>CADBOY010000217.1 GCA_902796405.1 uncultured Lachnospiraceae bacterium
GAGGAATCACCCCAGGTGATGCTGACGGCGGGCGAGGAAGAATTCACGGCGCTGCCGCAGGAAGGAAGCGATCCGCTGATCTCGAGGGATGCCGTCGCGGTCAAGGCCTCCGCGCAGGATGCGCTCTCCCCGGTTCGCCTCATGACCTATGTCAGCCAGGGTGGCCGGATTCTGACAGAGCAGGAGCTTGCCGCCGCACCTTGGGAGGAGCATGACTCCATCTCCCTGGATCAGGAGGGGGTATACCGCGTGTGGCTGAAAGCGGTCGATGCCGCGGGTAATTCGTCATGGGCGGGCAGCTGCGAGGTGCTCATTGACCGGACCCCGGTCCGGATTCGGGTGAAGATGCCGGATGAAGAGGACAAAACATTCAACAAAGAGGAAAAGATATATAACGAGGATGTTCCGGTGAAAATCGAAGCCGAAGAGGACGGTGCGGCATCGGGAATTCAGTCTCTCACCTGGCAGGTACAGGGTGAGGGCGAAGAGGTGATGCAGTCAGGCAGTTTGCTGGATCCATCTGCCGGCAGCCCGGAGACGGCCGGGGGAAAGATCGTGGTATCGGCGCGCAGGAACAATTCCGATCATGTGCGGCTGGTGGTGTGTGCCAGGGACCGGGCAGGCAATGTCTCGGAGAGTACGGTCACTTTTTCCATCGATGTTACGGCGCCGAAGATCAAAGTCGATTATGGCGAAGATATTCCTCACCATGGCAGATATTTTCAGAAAGCAAGAACAGCAGAGATCACAATCACCGAACGGAGCAGTCATTTTAACCGGAAGAAGGCCGAGAAAGGCCTGAACATACAGGCGGAAGACCGGTCGGGAAAGCCGGTCCATCTGTCCCGCCGGCAGATGATTTCCGAATGGACGGATCAAAAAGGGAGCACGCCGGATGAGGATACCCATACCGTCAGTATTCTGTTCCCCGGAGATGCCAACTACCAGTTTCGCGTGAACTACGCTGATGAAGCGGGAAACCAGGCGGAAGCGGCAGAGACGTCAGGTTCCGCGCCGTGGCGCTTTACCGTGGATCATACGCCTCCGGTGCTTCGGGTCCTCGCACGGTCGGACAGTCGGAGTGAAATATGGGAGCGGCTGGCAAGACAGATCGGTTTCGGCTTTTCCGTATCGGGGAAGATCCAGGTGAGCGCAGATTGTGAGGATGCGGTCTCACCGCTGGAGGATCTTAAGCTTCTGAAAAATCCGGGCGATGAAGCTCTGACCACAGCGCAGCTGCGCGGTGCAGACGGATGGCAGACCGCGGATCACACGGAGATAAAGCCCGGTAAGCGGGCAGCGGTCTGGTTTCGCGCTGAAGATTACGCGGGAAATGTCAGCTATAGCTCGAGTGATGGTGTCATTGCGGATGCGGGCAGGCCAGAAATTGCCCCGGAGATCCGAATCTCCGGAATGGGAGAAAAATCTGGGATTGCGGCCGGAGATATCCGGCTGAGAATTACGGCGGCAGATACAGGCGCTGCCGCAGGAGCGTATGGCGCGACATCTGGGCTTCGGCGCGTGCGCTGCGAGGTGAAAGAAGAGGGAAACGTCATCTACGCCAGGACACTCTATGAGAACCGGCAGAGCAATCCGGCATATTCATCCATACGCAGCATCTGGTCTGGAAGCGTTGTGATCAAAGCCGGACAGAAAAGTCAGGATCTGCAGATTCATATCACCGCAGAGGACCGGGCGGGAAATCGCAATGGGAAGGTGCTGCCGGTTTCGATTGATCCGGTGGAGCCGGGAATTCGCTGCCGCGTACAGGACAGCGCCGGCGGCAGTGAAATCTGTTATCCGGAAGCGCGGACGATGGAGATTTCCGTACTGGATAAGAACTTCGAGCCAGAGCTCTGCGAAGTAAAGGTCCTGCGAGATGGGAATATCATGCCGGTCCGCGGAAGCTGGAAGGATGCGGGCGGCACCGGCGATGAGAGAACGCATATCCTGCGGATCCCGTTTCGCGAAGATGGAGAGTATCAGGTCTCCGTCAGCGCCTGTGATCTGGCAGGAAACCGGAGTCACGGCGTGACGGCGGAAGCGGGAACAGAGAATCCGTGGCATTTCATCATCGACACGGAAGCACCGAAAATCGTGGTTTCTTATGATAACAACCGGATGCGCGGCGGACGGTATTTTAATCAGGCAAGAACCGCAAAAATCCGCATCTATGACCGTAACTTCCGTCCGGAACTTGCGGATGTGAAAACGACGCTGTCGCTGGATGGTAAGCGGAGGCCGTCACCGGTGGTTCGCTGGCTGACGGACAGCTCTTCGGAAGAAGGGGTGTATGCCGCGGTTATCCGGTTCCAGGAAGATGGCGATTACACGCTGAGCGTCACGGCGAGAGATCTTGCGGGCAATCACAGCACGGCGGATGCAGGCGGGTCCGCCGCTCCGTGGGAATTCACCATTGACCGGTTTCGCCCGGATATGGTACAGATTCACGGTGTGCCGGCGGAGGCTGGAAACCCGGCCGAAGCGGGCATTCGGATTGCTGACCGCCATCTGACGAAGTGGAATATCAGGCTGACGAGAAGCCGCGTTCTGACCGATCCCCGGAATACCTCTTCGATGCAGGCAGAGACCGGGCGGGACGTCACAGACCGGTATATCGCGCAGACAAGTGCGGCAGAAAATCAGGTGGAGTATGCCATCCGGATTCCAAAGTGCGATAAGGATGGCACCAGCTGCGACGGACTGTACTGCCTTCAGGTGATGGCTTCCGATCTTGCAGGAAATGTCTGGCGGACGCCGGAAAAGGGGATTTTCTTCCCGGTGAATCGGTTCGGCTCGGTGTATGTCCTGGGCAGCGGACTGGCAGAGCTCACGGGAGAAGGAGGCCGGTTCGTGCAGAAAATCGGTGAGCCGCTGACGCTGAGCGAGTACAATACCGGGACGATCGGCCGTATTCAGACGGAAGTGACGAAGGACGGAAGAGCTATCAGCGGGGAAGCGCACATCACCAGGTCCGGCGGAGGGGGCACATGGAACTGCTGCACCTATCGGTGGGACCCGGATTTGTTTGAAGAGGACGGAGTCTACCGGATATCCGTCCGCAGCGAAGACGAGAATCATCATATCTCAGAGAGTGAATCCGATCTGTCCTGCCAGATGGTGTTCCGTGTGGATACGACAGCACCCGATATTCTGTCTGTGAGCGGACTGGAGAAGCGATACATTCGTGCAGCAGAGCAGAACGTCACGGTCCGTGCGTTCGATTCCCTGGGCGTTCGGAGTATTGCTCTCCTGGATGGCAGCAGACAGATTGCCCGGTCAGACCACTTTACGGATTCCGTCCGCCCGGTGTGGACCTGCCATCTTCCGGCTGGCCGGTATGATCACCTGAAGTTTATCCTGTCAGATTATGCCGGAAATGTCTGTGATACCGATCAAAAGGATGCGTCGGGAAGGTATATCCTGGGAAGAGAATATCCTCTGGAACGGACAGTGATGATATCTCCAGGCTGGTTCATACTTCTTCTGGCGCACGGGCGTCTTCTTCTGCTGCTTACTGGGGCAGGTGCGGCAGTGGCAGCCGTTGGGGCAGGGAAGAAGAGAGGACGTCATCGTCATTTGGTATCTTCGCGCCGGAACAGAAGTCCCAGTGACTGATCATCAGCCGGCGCACGCTCGTGACTTTGGCAGTGAGTAAGGCGGTTTCTCAGATACAGTAAGCTTAAAAATACTTGGCGGATTATCAGAAAAATAAGCGGTATTTTCTTCCTTTTGTCAAAATATCGTGATATACTGAAATTGTTTCCGGATAAGCGGGACATTCAAAACAGGGTCCGCGCGGTTCCGGAGCGCAGAATCTGTTCTTATGGATCTGCGGCGCCGCATATTCGGTGCCTGAAAGGAGAAAACAATGAGTGGTGTACTTCAGGGATGTACAGAAGGAAAATCTACCCCGCGCCTTGTGGAAGTGAAGTGTCCGAAGTGCGGAGAAGTGATGGAAGTTTTTATCAGAATGGACGGCGAGGGCGGTACTGCGACCGGAACCACGAAAAGTGATGAGAAGTGCCCGAAGTGCGGATATGTGATTCCGGAAGGAACTCCTCTGGAGAAGCTGACGCAGGCCTGACCTGTCAGGGGCGGCCATTCCGATGAGCCGCGACAAAGCATCCGGAAGTGACCTGTAGTTTGATAGCGTGAAAAACCGATACGATCGAAACCTTGTATTCGCTTGTACAGATGACGGTTGTTTGAACACGTATATGCAGATTTCCGGCTGCAAGAGAGCAATTCGATACATCCTCTGACCGC
>CADBOY010000218.1 GCA_902796405.1 uncultured Lachnospiraceae bacterium
CCGGATATGCCAGGCCCGGTCTCGCCGGTTTGTACAACATCCTGATTATGGAAGAAAAGCAGACGATTGTGGCGCTCGGCGCGGGGACCGTGACCAAAGCAGTATTCCCGGATGGAAGAATTGAGAGAGCGGACAATGTCAAGGCGATCGATCAGTATCTCTCCCGCATCGACGAGATGATTGATAGAAAGAGAAAACTGTTCGGCCGGTGAGCTGGGAATCGAGTCCTGCAGAGGCGTCCGCTGCGGTAACCGCGCGCAGTGTTCCATGAGACGTCCGGAGCAGGGTGTGAGCGGACTCAGCCAGGCCGGGAATCCCGGAGGCAGCGTTCTGCGGAGGCGCCCGCACCAGTGCCACGCCGGGCAAAATGCTTGTCAGACGGTCGGTGAGATGCTATGATACAATTTGCTGGTGTAAAAAAGGAAGCAGCATTCTGCTGCAGCAAGGAGAAAATATGACCCTGACAAAGAAGCCGGTAAACGGTATGAAAGATATACTCCCGCAGGAGATGTACATCCGGGATTACCTGATCGGTGAAATCAAAAAGACCTACAAGAGTTTTGGCTTTACTCCGATTGAGACTCCTGTCGTGGAGAACATTGAGAACCTGACCAGCAAGCAGGGAGGAGACAACGAGAAGCTGATCTTCAAGATCATGAAGAGAGGCCAGAAGTTCAACCTCGAAACCGCGAAGAATGAGAATGATCTTACGGACAGCGGACTGCGGTATGATCTGACGGTTCCGCTGGTCCGCTATTATTCCAATAATGCGAATTCTCTTCCGAAGCCGTTCAAGGCCCTTCAGATCGGTCCGGTGTTCCGCGCCGACCGCCCGCAGAAGGGACGTTTCCGCGAATTCTATCAGTGTGACATTGATACGCTGGGAGATGCCTCGAATCAGTGCGAGATTGAACTGATCACGGCAACGACGACGCTGCTCGGCCGGATCGGATTCGCGAATTTCACGGTGCACATCAATGATCGGCGGATGCTGAAGGCGATGGCAGTCTACAGTGGCTTCCCGGAGGACTCTCTGGACCAGGTGTTCATCGTGCTGGACAAGATGGATAAGATCGGCATTGACGGCGTGGAGCAGGAGCTGATGGAAGATGGCTTCGCGAAGGAAACCGTGGAGAAGTATGTCGGTCTCTTCCACGATCTGCAGGAGCAGAGTGAGCCGCTGGAATTCCTTGGCAGCGTCCTCGCCGGAACCGTTGAGGAAGGCACGGCAGAGAATCTGAAGACCATCTGCACGAGTGTGGAGAAACTGGCTTCGGTGCCGTTCCGGATGCAGTTTGATCCGACTCTGGTCCGTGGAATGTCCTACTATACCGGCACGATCTTTGAGATCACCACGGAGGGGCTGGGAAGCTCCGTAGCCGGCGGCGGCCGCTATGACAAGATGGTCGGCCGGTTCACGAACATCGATACACCGGCGTGCGGATTCTCCATCGGATTCGAGAGAATCATCACCATCCTGATGGACCGGAATTTCCAGGTGCCGGATGCGCCGGATCGCACGGCGATTCTCCTGGAGAAGAACATGCCGGATGACCGGATCCTCGAGACAATGCAGCAGGCACAGAAGCTTCGGGGAGAAGGACGGGAAGTCCTGGTCACCATGATGAACAAGAACAAAAAACATCAGAAGGAACAGCTCGCGGCGGAAGGATACACGGACATCCGTGAAGTATACGTCAATCCCAGGGACTGATCCCGGAGATGCCGCAGGAGGTAATTATGGCTGAGTCAATGAGAGGACTGAAGCGGACGCATCGCTGCACAGAGGTATGCGATGCTTCCCTTGGAGATGAAGTTACGGTCATGGGCTGGGTGCAGAAGAGAAGAAATCTCGGAGGAATGATCTTCATCGATCTCCGGGACCGCACCGGTATCCTCCAGATCGTATTTGATGAGAATGACTGTGGGGCGGAGTACTTCGCGAAAGCGGGGACTCTGCGCAGCGAGTTCGTCATCGCGGTGGTCGGCACGGTGGAAAAGCGTGGCGGCGCTGTGAATCCCAACCTGAAGACAGGAGAGATCGAAATCCGGGCCAGACAGCTTCGGATTCTCTCGGAATCGGAGACCCCGCCCTTCCCGATTGAAGATGGAATTACCACGCGGGAGGAGCTTCGCCTGAAATACCGTTATCTGGATCTGCGGCGTCCCGAGCTGCAGCGCAATATGATGCTGCGCAGCCGTGTCGCTCAGCTCTCCCGTCAGTTTATGGCACGTGAGGGCTTCATTGAGATTGAGACGCCGATGCTGGGCAAGAGCACGCCGGAGGGCGCGCGGGATTATCTGGTTCCCAGCCGGATTCATCCGGGAACCTTCTATGCGCTCCCTCAGTCTCCGCAGCTGTTCAAGCAGCTGCTCATGGTCTCCGGCTATGACCGCTATTTCCAGATTGTCCGCTGCTTCCGTGACGAAGATCTCCGGGCAGACCGTCAGCCGGACTTCACGCAGATGGACATGGAGCTCTCCTTCGTGGACGAAGAGGACGTCATGGATGTCAATGAACGCCTGCTGCACTATCTGTTCAAGGAGATTCTGGATGTCGAAGTCGGGCTCCCGATCCGCCGGATGCCCTGGAAGGAAGCAATGAACCGCTTTGGCTCGGACAAACCGGATCTGCGGTTTGGCATTGAGCTTCATGATCTGTCTGATCTGGTGAAAGACAGCGGATTCGGCGTCTTCCGGAATGCCGTTGCTGCAGGAGGGTCCGTGCGGGCTATCTGCGTGCCGGGAGAAGGGCATATGCCGAGAAAACAGATCGATGCGCTGACCGACATGGCCAAGGGGATAGGCGCGAAAGGTCTGTCCTACATTGCTGTCGGCTGCGGGGAGAATGGGGCGAATAAATGCTCCTTCGCCAAATTCGTTCAGCCGGAGGAGATGGACGGCATCCTCCGTGAGATGGACGCCAGGGATGGAGATCTCATTCTGATCGCGGCAGATAAGAACACAGTTGTGTTTAACGTTCTCGGAAGCCTTCGTCTGGAGATGGGGCGCCGTCTCGGCCTGATGAAGAAGGATGACTTCCAGTTCGTATGGGTCACCGAGTTCCCTCAGTTTGAATGGTCGGAAGAGGAGAACCGCTTCGTCGCGATGCATCATCCTTTCACCATGCCGATGGAAGAAGATCTGGATAAGCTGGAGTCGGATCCCGGTTCTGTTCGCGCACGCGCTTATGATATCGTGCTGAACGGCAATGAGATCGGCGGCGGAAGTGTTCGAATTCATCAGGATGATATCCAGGAGAGAATGTTCCGCGCGCTGGGGTTCACGGATGAGAGAGCGCACGAGCAGTTCGGCTTCCTGCTGGAGGCCTTTAAGTACGGTGTTCCGCCTCATGCCGGACTGGCCTATGGTATGGATCGTCTGGTGATGCTGATGGCCGGCGCAGATACGATCCGTGATGTTATCGCGTTCCCGAAGGCAAAGGATGCATCGGATCTGATGACGGATGCGCCTTCGCCGGTGGAGCCCAAGCAGCTGGATGAGCTGCATATTGATGTGCGCCGGGACGAGGCGAAAAAGCATTGAGCAGATGAAGCGGTTCGGTATCGCGAGGCAGCACTGGTGCCGGATATGCTGGAAGGTGACCGATTAAGATGAATATGCCTGTGCTTCTGATCCAGTGAAGCGACGCACCAGCAGGATAGGCCCTGTGCAAGCTGGGATTCTATGTCCGGATGTCCAGGAGTTCCCGGAGTTATCGGTCAAAAATCCGAAAAAGTGCTTGCACAGGCTCTGGCTCTGTGGTATAATTCATTTCTGTCGAGCGGAAGTGCTGGAATTGGCAGACAGGCATGACTAAGGATCATGTGTTCGTAGAACGTGAGGGTTCAAGTCCCTTCTTCCGCATAGGATTTCATCCTGTGCCGCCTGGTGGTTTTACCAGGCGGTTTTTTCATGCCGAAATTCTGCCAGGCGATTTCGCCCCAGAAGATATCAAGCTGGTGTTCTCTGTGCGCAGATGCGGATAGAGAACGCCGGCTTGAATGATGTCACCCGTTATGATCAGAGCACGCGGCAGTCCGCGCGGACTGATCGA
>CADBOY010000219.1 GCA_902796405.1 uncultured Lachnospiraceae bacterium
CGGATGGTCTCCCCCGCAGCAGACTGCGGAGAATTCTCTCTTTCCTCCCTCACCTTCCGACGGTACTGGTTCGGCGTGATTCCCTCCACCTCACGGAAAGCCCGCGTGAACGACGAACTGTTGTAATACCCAACCTGCATCGCCACATCGATGATCCGGTACCGTGTTGTCGCAAGAATCTCCTTGGCTTTCTCAATTCTCACCATGCGCAGATACTCACTGGGAAGGCATCCTACCTTCTTCTTGAACCACTCCGTGTAATAAGAGATATTGTAGCTCTGCAACTCAGCCAGATCCCGGATGGTGATATCCGAAGCATAATTCTCTTCAATATACTGAAGAGAGGGGAGGCGGCTTTCCTCTACCAGTTTGTCATAGAGATAATAAAACAGGTAGCGCAGGGAATTGCTTCCGGCCCCTGCATCCGCCGATTCCTGCTTGATCAGAGCGATCAGAAGCTCCAGTCTGCTGTCGACTTCTCTGACGCTGTTTTCCGTCAGGAAGAGAAGATCTGACGCCTTGATCATCTCGGCCGGAATATCCAGGGTCAGCGCCTGCCCGGGGCACGCGTAGGAATGAACGACACCCGGAGGAACAAACCCGATCTGATTCGGCAGAAGATAATGCTCCTGATTTTCAAACCGGATGTAGAAATACTCTGTCAGCGGCAGGATGATATGCGCATGCGGATGCGAATGAGTACATATCTCGCCTGGCAGGCAGAAGTTGTGGCTGGAAATTGCTGACATTACAACAGTCCCCCTGATTGGGCCGGATTATCATATCGCGGCCGCCAAACTGTTTAACCAAATTTTAGCATGATTATATCGCATCTGCTTGCGTTAAGCCAGCATAGAATGTGCAGAATTTTAGTTTTCTGCAAATCAAGGTCAGAGTCTGGAATATTCGCACATCGTGTGTTATTAATATAACAATATACAAGAAATGATTTCCCGTCAATCCTCGCCAGGAATGATTGAATGACATAACGCATTTTTGACATTTGGCTTAATAATATTACGTTATTTCAGTGAAATTCGCTTTTTTCTTTCCGCTCTGGTCTGCAGACAGAATCTGGATGTTCTGCCGGAATACAAAATCATGTTGAATTTCCGGTTCTGACGTGATACTGTCCGAAACTGCCACAACCAGTGTCTTCACAATACCGGATGACGGCCAAATCTCCGCATATTCCTGATGTGAAAAGGAGCGGCAAAGAATCCTCTGCCGCTCTCAATGCCAGGAATCATCCATCGCTCCCTATGCCAGGAATCATCCATCGCTCTCTATGTGAAGAATCATCCGCCGTTCTCTCTGTCACGAAATGCCTCGAGAAGAGTCGGCGCATGCTCCCATTCCTGTTTCCGGGTTTCATACTGCTCCAGCATCCAGGCAATCGCCTCATGCCGTCCTTCTTCGGAAAACGGGAATTCCTGGTGCGTTTTCTTCTCTTCTTCCGTCGCATCGAAGGAGAATGGTTCCGGCCAGACCCAGGCATCGATATGATAATCCGGCTTTTCTCCTCCGCGGACCATACGATAGCGCATTCCGTGGTGATCCCCGGTCTGTACGCCGCCGTAAGTCAGAAAATTCAGGGATAATATGGACTT
This sequence comes from uncultured Lachnospiraceae bacterium, assembly GCA_902796405.1. GTDB lineage: Bacteria > Bacillota > Clostridia > Lachnospirales > Lachnospiraceae > UBA3305. Next base: position 1,611 of record CADBOY010000219.1, read on the forward strand.
CTCATCCAGCATTTCTCTGCCTCCATTTCTTATCTGCCATAATCACCGGCTGACATTTTTATCTTTTCATTTCCGCACCGCTATGATAGAATCCAGATAGTCTGATTGTGCCTTGACAATGGGCACGGGAATTGTGCCTGGGAAACGGGCACGGGAAAGGAGTATCTTTCATGAAGTACGTTTGCAGTGCATGCGGCTGGGAGTACGACGAAGAAGCGGGATATCCCGAGGGCGGAATTGCTCCGGGGACCAAGTGGGAAGACGTTCCGGACGATTTTGAATGCCCGGTATGTGGACTCGACAAGAGTTCTTTTGATCCCGCCGAATAACGCTACATTCTAACAGCTCAGTTATGAGAAGAGCCGTCCGAAACAGATCCGGACGGCTCTTCTCTTTTCTTATCGGATCCTGTCTGATCCAATCTTAACGGAGCCGCACAGCGCAGGATATTCCGCCTCGTTTCTGCCGCAGTAAATTTATTCTGTACCTCTTTTCTGTGAAGGAAAATCATCTGCCAGCGCGAAGGTAAGATTCAGATCAATATGCCTCTCTGCCACGAGGAAAGACCCGATGAAGCGTGTAGAAATAGTAGATCATCGAAGCTGCCGCGGTGATCAGCCAGGAGATCGGATACAGCACATACAGGGACTGTATGGTATGCACACTGGCAAATACGGTGTAAATCCAGATAATCCGGAAAACACACGATCCGAGCAGGATGAATACGGTTGGCATCACCGTTTTCCCCAGACTTCGTGAAGCCGCGTTAGTGCAGTCCATGAACGCGCTTCCTCCGATAAAGAGATCCATCATCATGACTCTCTGCATACCACAGCGCACAACCTCCGCATCGTTTGTGAACAATCCCAGCAGCTGCGGACCGAACAGCACGGCGATCAGCCCGAGAATCGTACCAACGGCGCAGGAAAACCACACACTGATCCAGTAGGAACGCTTCACCCGTCTCTCCTGTCCTGCTCCGTAATTCTGTCCCATAAAGCTGGCGCAGGCTGTATAGATCGCCGCCATGATCTCAAAGATCAGCGCATCCAGATTGCCTGCCGCAGAATTGCCCGCGACCATCTCTGCAGAAAAGGAATTCACCGCCATCTGAGTGAACATATTCGCCAGCATGAACACCGCATTCTGGAGGCCGGTCGGGATGCCGATAGCCAGAACCGACCTCACGTAGAAGCCATTGAGTCTGACGTCCCGAAGGCGGAATCTGTAAACCCGCTCCACTGTCATCAGCTTGTGCATGATGAGAAAAGCGGACAGATACTGCGTCAGGATGCTGGCAAGCGCAACACCATCCACGGTCATACCAAGCACAAGGACGAAAAACAGATTCAGAATTACATTGAGGATGCCGGAGACAGTCAGGTAGATGAGCGGAGATCTGGTATTTCCTCCGGCACTGAGAATCGCATTGCCGTAATTATAGATGGCAAGCCCCGGCATTCCCAGAAAGATAATGTGAAGGTAGAGCTCCGCCTGATCGATCAGCTCCGGCCTGGTGTGAATCAGCTCCAGCATTCCCCTGGTACTTCCGTAGCCCGCAATCATCAGGACCAGTCCGCAGATCAGGCTGATCAGGAACGCGGTGTGGACCAGATCTTCCACTTCCCGCTGGTTTCCCGCCCCGATCTCCCGCGCGGCAAGAACATTAATCCCGCCTCCGATCCCGATCTGCAGGGAGACAAATACCATGTCAATCAGCGCGGTCGAACCAACAGCACCCAGTGCCAGTGATCCCACAAAACGTCCGACCACAGCAACATCTGCCATGTTAAACAGAATCTGAAGAACGTTGGTGATCATCAGTGGGATGCTGAGTGCGATGATCCCCCGGGTCAGTGAGCCCTTAGTCATCTCCACATCCTGCTGCATTTTTCTCCCCCTCATACCGATATGGAATCCGTCACTGCCAGACCGCAGCCAATCATTCCGAGCTCTGCGGTTCATCTCCCTTCTGCAGCACCCAGAGAGCATTGATCTGCGGAGTGAGCTCATCCCAGCTCCATAGACGCTGGGAGCGAACAATGCTGTTCGGATCATTCAGGCGGATTTTTTTCTTCTCAATTCCTGTCAGAACCAGAAAATGACCGTTATCCGTAAAATCTCCCGGTCCAACCACAACAATAACGGGATTTCCCTCCTTCAGTTCCTTAAACACTCGTTTCTTGTTCTCGGAGATCTGTTCGGATTTCATTCCCAGCTTTTTCGCACCTTCCGTGATCAGCGCCCAGTCCGTCCCCTGGCCAGTGACAGTGTAGCCTTCATTCTGACAGAATGTGGCGATGACGTCCGGTGTCAGTTCAGGATTCTGCAGAAGATACATAGCGACCATCGAGATGGCTGTCGGACCGCATCCGGTAATTCCGATGACGCTGCTGCTGTATTTCTGATATCCCCACCTCTCATCCCACTGAAGGATCTCAGGGACAGACTGCAGATTCGTAAATTCTGAGCGGTCGATTTCCGGCGGATTGTCCTTGAGCAAAGGATAATTCAGATCAAATTCAACCGACTCCGGATTATCTATCATATGCTCCACGATAAAATCGGGATAATCCTTCAGAGTCAGCCCATTATCTTTGGCAAAAGCCGAGATCTTGCTTCGGGCTGATTTTCGGTCTGTCACCGTCATCCCGCGCACCTTGCTGCTGATGATTCCGCCAGGATCCGCCTCATTGGTCGGAGCCTTGGTAACCGTTCCCGTCTCTGTCTCCGGCGCCATCGCTGCCGTCCCGGAAGTCGCCAGGGCCGTGCTCTTTGCCGTCATCTCTGCCGTATTGTCCCCCGAATGGGTATTATGAGAGAGCAATGTCACCACCAGTACCGCAGCGATCACACAGACGGTAGAAACGATGCGCCGGGGCATCCGGATCTGTGCCGGGCGATTGTCCGGGGTGGCGCTGGTCTGCGAATCCAGCGTCGGATCCGGAGCAGGAGCATTTTTTCTCCTCTGTTCTCTGCGGGCTGCGGCGCGTTTTCTCCTCTGTTCTCTGCGGGCCGCTGCGCGCTTTTCCCGCTCTTCTCTCCTGTCCTCCGCCCGCCGCTGCCGCTCTTCTTCCTCTTTGCGGCGCTGCTCTTCTTCCTGTTCACGGAGAATCCGCTGCGCTTCCTCCCGTTCCCTGCGTTTCCGGTCTGCTTCAGCATCCTCTGCCTCAATTTCTTCTACTTCACGCAGAATTTCTGCGCTTTCCGAATCGAGAGGAGCAGAGCTCTTCGGTATCTCTTCGTGAGAAGAAATCGAGCTGGCATTTGCATCCTCTTCCGAACCGTCAGGCCGCTCGCCCGGCACAGCCTGCTCACTCTCAGGCAAAATTCTGCGATCCTGCCGCTCATCGGAACCAGCAGGACCTCCTGCCCCACTGCGGTAATCCGACTGGTATTTCTGATGGGATGTAAATTCTGATTTATTACGTATTACATTCATTCCGTACCCTTCCGGAATTTGCGTGGCTCCTCACCGCGAAACACTCTCTGGATTCCATGTCTGTGTCTGATGCACATCATGACCAGAGCATACAGCATAAATGCGCCATATCTTTTTCCGCAGAACATAAACGCACTGGCCGAACCAAACAGCGGGATCAGCACGGCGCCGAGCGGCAGGTATCCGGTCAACAATGTAATCAGCCCGCCTGCGATACAGCTTGCCGTTCCCCATAGCGGCATCAGCAGGATCATGGAAGCACAGGTCGCCGTAACTCCCTTGCCCCCACGGAAACGATGCCAGAACGGATAATTGTGACCGGTGATCACGCCAGCACAGGCAAAGATCTCAAGCACCACTTCTTCTGCTGCGGGCATTTCGGTCCACCAGCCGATCATTTTCACCAGAAAAAATGGAATTACCGTTTTCAGGATATCTCCGAGAAGAACGGTAAGCCCTGCGCGCAGACCACATTGAGCAATGACATTGGCCATGCCAGGATTTCCGCTACCCATATGAAAGACGCTCTCTCCCGTCTTTTTCCTGACCACTGCCTCGGCGGTCAGAAAACTGCCGCAGAGGTATCCAAGCAGCAGGCTGATGAGGACTTTCATCCTGCATCTCCTTCCTGTCTGTCTCGCAGAATTTTCTTCAGATCTTCGACCAGCTGTTCCTCGGACAGGACCTGGACAGCATCCATTCCGAGCTTCCGGGAAGCTTCCACATTCTCCTTCCGGTCATCAAAGAAAAGGCATTCTTCGGGCTGCAGTTGATACTTTCGGAACAGCTCCTGATAGATCGCAGGATCCGGTTTGCAGATACCGATCATATACGAGACGACCTCACCATCCAGGTCACGGCGAAAAGGTGCGTCCTTCGTGTGTGCCTCAAACATGGTTCTGTCATAATTGGAAAGAAGATAAATCTTCATTCCGGTCTGATGGATCCGGTGCATGACTTCCCACACTCGGGGGCGACCGCTTTGCATCAGTTCCGGATGGACGAAAAACCAGCGCAGCGTTTCCCTGAGCTCTGGATATTTCCGCACATAATCCTCCACGATGTCATCATATGGACGCGCGGCACGATCAAAATCAGGCCAGAGCGGATCCGGGAATACTTTCTCAGAAAATACATCCGCTTCGCTGTCTGTCAGCCCGTGATCGGTGAGCATATCATGGAAACGGTAATCAAGGAGTACACTTCCGACATCCATGATCAGATTCTGATACTGCATAATATCCCATCTCCCTGTTCGGCGATAATCGGCTGCTTTGCGTCAGGCAGGATCAGTCATTATCCGGGAGAAGTTTGATCGTTACGAGAAGCATCCGGATAAACTGCCCCTCTTCCAGCGTGAGATCTTCGGGATCACTGGCAAAAGGGAGATTCCCTTCAAATTCCTCCAGCTCGACGCCAATCCAGTCCGAGGCCGCTTCACGGGCGAACTCCAGACTGTCATCCAGATCATTTCCGTCGGCTTCGCAGCCTTCCAGATCAGGAACCGTCACATGAAATCCCACTCCGTCCGCATGAGGAGTAATAATCGCAGGATAGGTAAACGTCATCTCTATGCTCTCTTTCCAGGACTTTCTTGCTTACGCTGATACGCTGAAATCTCTGTCCAATGCATTCTTTTTATCAAACAATTTCATACCGATCCAGAACATCCTGTACCGGAATTAGATTCTGTACAGAAAGAAAAGATCCGGCGGTTTCCCGCCGGATCGACTGGATACACTTTGAAAGAATACCATCGAACCGCATTCTTGACAAGTTTTTCTGCGCTTCTTTCATTCTGCCGAGAAGGCCGGCGAGATCCAGAAAGACATTATCTGTCCTTGTTCTTTCTCTGCAAAACCGCTCCGGCTCCGGCAGATGCCGCACAGATCAGAGCCAGGAGAAGAATCCCGCTACTGTCTCCCGTCTTTACGGAACGAATGTGCTTTGCATCAGAAGAATCCTCCTCATTGGGAGAATCCGTTTCATCACGATGATCCGTTTCACTGGAATGATCTTCATCCTTAGGAACCTTGATATGCACCGTCTGACCGGCATCAGTCAGATCCTCGTGACTGGCCACCAATGCTCCTTTCCCGTTCCGGCACTGTTCGAACACGACGAAGCTGCCTTCATCTACGCTAGAAGCATCAAAACAAAGGATAACCTCAACCGTTCCCTCGGTTTTATCCGGCGTGAACCCGGTTTCTGCTGTCACTTTCCTTCCTCCTGCTTTCAGCACTTTTCCGGATTTTTTGCTCACCAAAGTGCCGGACATGGTATATTTCTCGCCGGGAAGCAACCCCGTGTACCTCACCGTGTCCCGGATCCGGACCTTCTTCGCCTTCATGATGGTCTTATCGCCATCCTTTCCGTCTTCCGCGCTGGTCCTGATCTTCGGATAGGTTACGCTCTGATCACCGTCATCGATATTCTGATGGGAAAAGACTGGCTCCCCCACTGCACGTTCGCCCTCATACACATCTTCAAAAGCAACAACGGTTTTCCCGGCAAGCCCGGATGCATTCAGCGTAAAACGCACGTTCACATTCCCGCTGACCGTTATGGCTCCGCCCTCCGCCGCTGGAGTCCGGAATGTGACGCTCTTCGTCACAGAATCTCCGTTTGCCTCTTTGAGCGTTTCCCCGGTATTCCGATCCATCAGCGTTCCTACGGCGGTGTACAAGGTATCCGGAAGCAGCCCTTTGTAATCAATCGTATCAATCAGAGTATCCCGCTTCGCCGCGTTTGAGATGTGAGACTGCGTACTGCTGGAAATCAGCGCAGTATGGCCATCCGGAATATAGATGGTCTGCGACGCGTCATGGATATCTGCATGAGCGAAAACCTCTGTGCCATTTCTTCGGCAGCTTTCAAAGGCAGCGATCGCCCTGCCGGCCATACGAGAGGCATCGAAGGTAAAGGGAATCTCCACAGTACCATTCACACCACTCTCTTCTTCTCCCGCCTTCGGTGTGGTGAAGGTCACGGTACTGGTAACCGGATTCCCCTTTGCATCCATCAGAGGCTTCACCTCTTCCCCGTCCTTCTCCGGGATCAGCATGAGCGTACCCGTGACGGTATATTCTTTGTCCGGAAGCAGATTCCGGTAGCTCACAGCATCCAGGACGGTCTGTTCACCGCCCGCCGATACATAGTGCGAACCGTTTTCGGCTTTTGCCTCCGTACTTCCGCCGGGAATGTGGATCGTCTGCTTCTCATCCGTGATAGCCTCGTGATGCGCTACCGTCTCCCCATCCGGCGTCTTCAGCACTTCAAAGAATACGGCATTCTTCCCCGCCATGCTCCAGTCTTCCTGCATTCCCTCCGGCTTCACTTTCGTCAGGTCGAGATGATCAAACCTCACCTCGATCTGGCCATTTTCTTTCTCTGGAGTAAAAGATACTGACCTCGAGATGACTTTTCCATCTTCTCCCACCAGCCTCTTTCCGCTGCTCTGTTCCATCATGGTGCCGGTCAACGTATAAATCAGCCCGGACGACAGTTTTTCGTATGTTACCACATCTGTCAAGGTAACGTCCGCTGCCGCTTTCGTGAGCGGTTCACCGGTGCTGTCCGCCACTGCTGTGGTATGAATTCCGGGGAAGCGGATCGTCTGAGCGGAATCTGTGA
>CADBOY010000220.1 GCA_902796405.1 uncultured Lachnospiraceae bacterium
GCCCCCACCACGATGCTGTCATTTGACGAAATTGAGAATCTTACCTACGAGACGTCGCTCACGAACTGCGGCAGGTGCACCAATAACTGCCGTCTGACGATCAACCACTTTTCCGGCGGCCGGGAGTTCATCTCCGGCAACCGCTGTGAGCGCGGCCTTGGCAAAGAGGTGAAGAAGAACGATGTGCCGAACCTGTACAAATACAAGCTTGGGCGCATCTTCGGCTACAAGCCGCTGACTGCTCAGGAAGCTACCCGTGGTACGGTCGGAATTCCCCGCGTTCTGAACATGTATGAGGATTTTCCGTTCTGGGCGACGTTCTTCCGTGAACTTGGCTACCGGGTCATCCTCTCTCCTCTCTCGACGCACAAGATTTATGAGATGGGGATTGAGTCAATTCCGAGCGAATCGGCCTGCTACCCGGCCAAGATTGCGCACGGCCATGTGGAGTGGCTGATCCGCAAGGGTGTGGACTTTATCTTCTATCCGGCTCTGTTCTATGAGAGGAAGGAGTTCAAGTCGTCGGACAACCATTATAATTGTCCGATCGTGACGTCTTACTCCGAAAATATCCGGAATAATGTGGAGAAGATCACATCCGGCGAAGTCCGCTTCCGCAATCCGTTTATGGCATTTACCAGTGAGAGCACGATCAATGAGGCTCTCATCAAGGAATTCGGGAAAGAGATTCCAGCTCATGAGATCCGGAGCGCTGTCCACAAGGGATGGGAGGAGCTTGCTGCCTGCCGGCGTGACATCCAGAAGAAGGGTGAGTCTGTGCTGGCCTGGATGGAGAAGAATCACAGGAAGGGCATCGTTCTTGCCGGACGGCCCTATCACATCGATCCGGAGATCAACCATGGTATTCCGGAAATGATCACCTCTTATGGGATTGCTGTGCTCTCGGAGGATTCGGTCTCCCATCTGGCTTCGCCGGAGCGGCCGATTACCGTGCTGGACCAGTGGATGTACCACTCGCGTCTGTACGCGGCGGCGAGCTTTGTGCGCACGCGGGATGATCTGGAGCTGATTCAGCTGAATTCGTTCGGATGCGGTCTGGATGCGGTAACGACAGACCAGGTGAACGATATTCTGTCGGGCTCGAACAAGATCTACACGTGCCTGAAGATCGATGAGGTCAACAATCTCGGCAGTGCGCGGATCCGTGTCCGCTCGCTGATTGCTGCTGTGCGGATCCGCGACAGCAAGCATACGACGCATCATCTGCATTCGACGGAGATCGACAAGGTTCCGTTTACGGAACAGATGCGGGATGAGAGATATACGATTCTCTGCCCGCAGATGTCGCCGGTACATTTTGACCTTCTGCAGCCTGCGGTGAATTCCTGTGGCTACAATCTGGTGGTTCTTCCGAATGATAACCGCCGGGCGGTGGACTTCGGCCTGAAATACGTGAACAATGATGCGTGCTATCCTTCGCTCTTTGTGGTGGGGCAGATCATGGAGGCACTGAATTCGGGCAAATACGATCCGAACCGGACGGCGATTGTGATGTCGCAGACGGGCGGCGGCTGTCGGGCGTCGAACTACATTGGTTTTATCCGGCGTGCGCTGCGCAAGGCCGGGATGGAGCAGATTCCGGTGATCTCTGCGAACCTGTCGGGGCTGGAGAGCAATCCGGGTTTTAAGGTGACGCCGAAGTTCCTGATGCGCTGTGCGTTTGCGGTGTTCTTCGGGGATGTGATGATGAAGTGCATCTACCGGATGCGGCCTTATGAGAAGGTGAAGGGTTCGGTGGAGGCGATGCACCAGAAATGGCTGAAGACCTGCACGGATTTCCTGACGACGACGAGTGGGGCCAACTTCCCGAAGGTGCATCGGATGTGCATTGATATGATTCATGATTTTGATGCGATTCCGATTGATGAGGTGCGGCGGCCGCGTGTTGGTGTGGTTGGCGAGATTCTGGTGAAATACGCGCCGGCGGCGAACAATCATCTGGTGGATCTGCTGGAGTCTGAGGGGGCGGAGGCGACTGTCCCTGATCTGATGGGCTTCATGCTGTACTGCTTCTACAATCAGGTGTACAAGGCAGATAATCTGGGAACGAGCCGGAAGGCGAAGCTGGTCTGCACGGCGGGGATTCATATTATTGAGCGTTTTCTGCGGCCGATTAACCGGGCTTATGAGAAGAGCCGGCATTTTGAGCCGTCGGCGAGCATCTATCAGATTGTGAAGTATGCGGAACCGATTGTGTCGATTGGCAATGAGACGGGTGAGGGCTGGTTCCTGACGGGTGAGATGGTGGAGCTCTTAAAGTCGGGGGTTCCGAATATTGTCTGCATTCAGCCGTTTGGCTGCCTGCCGAATCATGTGGTTGGCAAGGGAGTGATTAAGCGGGTGCGTCAGATCTATCCGGAGGCGAATATTGCGGCGATTGATTATGATCCGGGTGCTTCTGAGGTGAATCAGCTGAACCGGATTAAGCTGCTGCTGGCTTCGGCGGTGAAGAATCTGGAGCGTGAGCGGGAACGTGAGGCGGATGCGGCGGGGGAGCCGGATCTGCTGCGGAAGGATGCGTGAGCGTTATAGCTCTCCGGAAGATTGGTATACCAGAGGGCGGGAGGATATTTCCCGATGATATAGTATGCCGATAGGTGGGCATGAAAACCTGCGCCATGTAATATGCCCCTCTCGGATGCGCTTGCTTCGCAAAATACATCCGGAGGGGCATATTTATGGCTTCCGGGTGGATGGCTAATAGGGACTGGTTCTGTTGGATGATAACGCCCCTTCCTGGACTGCGGGAAGGGGCGTTTTATGCTGCTTCGGCGGATAATCCATCCGCGCTGGTATATTACTTTGCTGTCTTTACTTTTCTGGCTGCGGACCATGCGCCGTAGTACTTCTTGCCGCTTGTTGTCTTATAAGCGCGTACTCTGACGTAGTAGGTCTTCTTTGCCTTCAGCTTCTTGATGGTGAGACTGGTCTTTGCTGCGCCCTTGACGGTCTTCGTCTTTGCACCGGCGAAGTTCTTCTTGGTGGAATACTGGATCTGGTATCCACTGACCCTGGCCTGCTTAGTCCACTTTGCTGTGAGTGCCTTCTTTCCGGCTGCTGCTTTCTTCGCGGTGACCTTACTCTGGAGGTACCGGCCGGTTGCGGAATATTTTCCATAGGTCACGGTGCCTGCGTTCGTGATGCCGGCGCGGACGCGGACCTTTACGGTCTGACCGGCTTTGACCTTCGGGATCACGGCGCTGGCGGTGCTAACCTTTAGCGTCTTCCAGGTCTTTGTCTTGCCGATCTGGTAGGAAACCTCGTAGGTATCTGCATTCTCTACTGACGCGAAGGTGACGGTCATGGTCTTCTTCTTCGTGCTGACCCTGACGTCAAGGAGCTGTTCCTTCGCATTCTGTACGGCCTCTATCTTTGCCTTCTCGGCCTTGGCCTTATCCGCTGCGGCTTTGTCTGCTGCTGCTTTCTCTTTCTCTAGTGCGGCGATCTGCGTCTCCGCATCCGTCAGCTTCTTCAGCGTCTCAGCCGGTACCAGAGCCTTCTGATTCTCGGTCAGTTCGTCATACGCCTTACGGGCGGCTTCTACGGCTGCCTTATCATTCAGCCGTAAGCGCCGCTGCTCCGGCAGAGCATTCAGCGTCTCTTCGGCTTTCTCTGCTGCTGCACGGTCAGCGGCATTGTTCGAATAGATCTCCACCGTGTTCCTGGACGGGCTTACCGTAAAATACCGGTTATACCAGGTATCTTTCTTTGCCGAATGGAAGGCGATCGTAAATTCTTCATCGTAAGGAATATTCACGAGGGAGCTGCCGCCCGTCTCGTTCTCTCTCAGCGTGAATTCGAACTTGCCGTCCGTATGATTCACGATCTGATCGTCTGAGGCATTTGCTGCCTGCTCCGCATCCCCAATATATGCTTTATCATAGGCCGCAGAGCTCATCGGAAGAGTCAGAGTGACCTTATAGTTGTTGGAGTTCGGTCCGCCTACGGTGCGAAGCTCCGCTGTATCACCCGGCTTGAACATCTTCACATGATTGTTCACCGTCAGCGTCACGGTGTGGTCCAGATCTCCTGCCGTCAGCATGTTCTTATTCAGATCCAGGCAGAGCATCCGCGGATAGAACGCGCGCTCCAGCGCATTCTTTCCCGAAACATACTTCGTATAGTAGCTGTTTGAGATGGCTGTGATCGGTACAATTTTCCCGATCTCATCGTCTGTCAGCGTGGCTGTGAATGACCACACGTTTTTCGTTTCGCTTCCTTTGATCAGATTGCCGGATGCGGTACCTGCTGCCATGTCCGCTGAGATCTGATCCTTTGCTGCCACTGCCTCTTCATACGTTCCTTTGTAAAGGTAGTGGTATCCTTTGCCACTTAGA
>CADBOY010000221.1 GCA_902796405.1 uncultured Lachnospiraceae bacterium
GGAACGAAGAGAACGGACACATTATGATGAGTGGTCCGGCCACTGAGGTCTTCACGGGAGATTTCGAAGTATAACCGGCAGGACAGAGGGCGGCGTCTGCAGACGATTTTTCCGCGAAGAAAAGTCTTCTGCGGGCGCCGGTTTTCTTTCGCAGGCGCGGCGTGGCACAGACGGCGGAAAGACCGGTGCCGGAGTTTATGCCGCGCAGAAACCGAGCCGGAGCCGCTCATAACCGCTGGGGATGAGGCATACTGCGGCGCGCTGGAACAGGTATCGGAGGATGGATGATGGCACACAGAATCGATGATGAGACGATTGAGTATGTGGCGCTTCTTGCCAAGCTCTCGCTCTCTCCGGAGGAAAAGGAGCGGGCGAAGGCAGATATGGAAGAGATGCTGGATTACATTGACATGCTGGGAGGGCTCGACACGGACGGTGTAGAGCCGATGACACATGTCTTCCCGGTACAGAACATCTTCCGCGAGGACATCGTGGAGAATGGAGACCAGCGTGAGGCGATGCTCTCCGGTGCTCCGGAGGAAGAGGACGGGCAGTACGTGGTTCCGAAGACGGTAGACTGACAGGGGGAAGGACATGAAGATCACAGAATATACGGCGAGGGAACTCTCGGCAGCGATCCGCGGCGGTGACATGACAGTTCCTGAAGCGGTGAGCGGTGTCCTGACGGAGATTCGCGCGAAGGACAAAGAGGTGCACGCCTACGTCACGGTCAATGAAGATGACGCAATGCGGCAGGCGGAGAACGTGCAGAAGAGAATCGAAGCCGGAGAGCTCACCGGCCCTCTTGCCGGCGTGCCGGTTGCGGTGAAGGACAATATCTGTACGAATGGCCTGAAGACGACATGCAGTTCCCGGATGCTCGGGAATTTCGTCCCTCCTTATGACGCCGAGGCCGTCACGCGGATGAGGCAGGCAGGGATGGTCGTTTTTGGCAAGACCAACATGGATGAATTCGCGATGGGATCGACGACGGAGACCTCCTTCTTCGGGCCGACGAAGAATCCGTGGAACGAAGAGCATGTCCCCGGCGGAAGCTCAGGCGGCTCCTGCGCGGCAGTGGCTGCGGGAGAAGCGGTGATCGCGGTGGGTTCCGATACCGGAGGCTCCATCCGGCAGCCGAGCTCGTACTGCGGCGTGACCGGCATGAAGCCGACCTATGGGACGGTCTCCCGGTACGGACTCATCGCCTACGGCTCTTCACTGGATCAGATCGGGCCGGTGGCGAAGGATGTGACAGACTGCGCGCTGCTTCTTGAAACGATCGCCGGGCATGACCGGAAGGATTCCACGTCGATCGCGCGGAAGGACACGGATTTCTCCGAGCGGCTTTCGGCAGCATCTGAGGCGGATCTTGCCGGAATGCGCATCGGGCTTCCCCGCGATTACTATGGAGACGGACTGGATGAAGAGGTGCGGAAGGTCATGGAGGACGCGGCGGCGATGCTCCGCACGCGGGGGGCTGTCGTAGAGCCCTGCGACCTCGGACTGGTAAAATACGCCATTCCCGCCTACTACATCATTGCCTGTGCCGAAGCAAGCTCCAACCTCGAGCGGTTTGATGGCGTGAAATACGGCTACCGCGCGGAGGACTATGAAGGACTTCACGATATGTACCGCAAGACCCGGTCCCAGGGCTTCGGTCCGGAGGTGCGCCGCCGGATCATGCTGGGCTCCTTCGTGCTGAGCTCCGGCTACTACGATGCGTACTACCTGAAGGCGCTGCGGACGAAAGCATTGATCAAGGCGGAGTTTGACAAGGTATTCCGTGATTATGATCTGATTCTTGCCCCGGCGGCGCCCACAGCGGCTCCGAAGATCGGCACGAGCCTTCAGGATCCGCTGAAGATGTATCTGAGTGACATCTATACGGTGTCCGTGAATCTGGCCGGTCTTCCCGGCATGACGGTTCCTGCCGGTCTGACCAGGGACGGCCTTCCGGTCGGTGCGCAGCTGATCGGAGACTGCTTCGCGGAAGAGAAGATCTTCCGCGCGGCTCTGCAGCTGGAGAAAGAGCGCGGCGCTTTCGGCCGGCCGGCCATCTTCGTGAAGGGGGCGTGAGAAGCTTGAAGGAATATGAGACAGTCATTGGTCTGGAAGTTCATGTGGAGCTTGCCACGAAAACGAAGATATTCTGCGGCTGCAGCACGGCGTTCGGAGGCGCTCCGAATACACACACCTGTCCGGTCTGCACCGGAATGCCCGGCTCTCTTCCGGTCCTGAACCGGAAAGTCGTGGAATACGCAGCGTCCGTCGGTCTGGCCACTCACTGTGAGATCACGAGGTACGGCCGCTTCGACCGGAAGAATTATTTCTATCCGGACAATCCGCAGAACTACCAGATCTCTCAGCTGTATCTGCCCATCTGCCGGAATGGATATGTGGACATCGAGACGCCGGAGGGCAGCAGGCGTGTCGGCATTCATGAGATTCATATGGAGGAAGATGCCGGCAAGCTGATTCACGATGATTTCCTGGACTGCTCGCTGGTCGATTATAACCGAAGCGGAGTTCCGCTGATCGAGACCGTCTCTGAGCCGGATATGCGGTCAGCGGACGACGTCATCGCGTATCTGGAAAAGCTGCGCATGACGATCCAGTACCTGGGGGCCTCAGACTGCAAGCTGCAGGAAGGCTCCATGCGGGCCGATGTGAACCTCTCCGTGCGGGAGAAGGGGGCAGAGAAACTCGGGACGCGGGCAGAGATGAAGAACATCAATTCCTTCCGCGCCATCGCCCGAGCCATTGACTATGAGCGGGCGCGTCAGATTGATGTCCTCGAGTCAGGCGGCAGCGTCGTACAGGAGACGCTGCGCTGGGACGATACCGCCGGGTATACCTATCCGATGCGCTCCAAGGAAGATGCGAAGGATTACCGGTATTTCCCGGAACCGGATCTGGTGCCGCTGGTGATCAGCGATGAATTCCTGGACCAGCTTCGCCAGCAGATGCCGGAGTTCCGCGAGGAGAAGATGGAGCGCTACCGCCGCAGCTATGATCTGACGGAGAGCGAGATTGAGCAGATCACCAGTGCCAGGCGGATGGCCGATCTCTTTGAGGCGGTGGTGGATCTCGGGGCAGATCCGCGCGAGACCGCCAAATGGCTGAACGGCGATATTCTGCGCCTTCTGAAGGAGGAAGGAAAGTCCGCGAACGATGTATCGCTTCCGCCGGTTTATCTGGCTAAGCTGATCCAGCTTGTCGGCGCGGGAACCATTAACCGGAATACGGCGAAGTCCGTGCTGGAGGCGATCTGGAAGGACCCGCAGGATCCGGAAGTTTATGTACAGGAACATGGTCTGGCGATCGTTCCGGATAACGGAGCGCTGGAGAAAGTGATCGAGGAAGTGATTGCCGCGAATCCGAAGTCCGTGGCGGACTGGAAGAGCGGAAAGAAGAAGGCAGTCGGCTTCCTTGTCGGACAGACGATGAAGGCAATGAAGGGAAAAGCTGACCCGGCGGCGGTAAACCGTATGCTCAGTGAGAAGCTTGCCAGGCTTTGAGAAGATGCCGGCCCGGGGGGAATCAGGGAGAAGCGATGGGAAGATCAGAAGATCAGTGGGGCAGAAGACGTCCTGCGAGAAGGCGTCCGAAACCTTACAATGACGATTATAAAGACGACTACGATGATTATGCGGATGAGGAGGATCTGACCTGGGAGAACCGGGGCAGTCGGAATCCCGTCCGGTCTGATTCCCGGACAAGAAGACCGTCTTCCGGCAATGAGGGAGACGGCCGCGGTGCCGGAAGCAGCCGGAACCGGGCCGGTAATGAAGCGCGCGCGGCGGGAAATGCAAGGAATTATACCGGAAGTGCGGACCGCTCTGCCAGCCGCGGAAATCAGGATCGCCGCCGTCCGGCGGAATCCTCCCGTTATGAAGGGCGCCGGGAGGCGCCGGAGCGCAGCAGTCGGGACCGTTATGAGGAAGAAGAACGGAGGCAGAATGCAGAGCGGCGCCGGGCTGAAGAAAGGCGCCGTGACGAAGCGAGGAGCAGAGATGAGGCGAGACGCCGGAATACCAGACCGTATCCGGATGACCGGTATTATGACGACCGGCGCTATGATGACCGCCGTTACGATGACCGGAGGTACCGCCCGCACCGGAGAAAACACAGAGGACTCAAAGTGGTCCTTGTGATCGTTCTGATTCTGGCAGCCGTCATTGCTGCCGCAGCGATCTATCTGACCTCCCTGTGGGGCAGAACGGACAGCGCGGATTTTTCAGACGCGGATATCTCCGTGAATTCCGACCTCCCGGCCTCGGTTGCCGAGCACGCGAAAAACTACCGGCAGATCCTGATCTTCGGTGTTGATTCGCGCGACAATACAACGCTGCAGGCCGGAACTCTGGCGGATTCGAATATCCTGTGCACCATCAACCGGAAGACCGGCGAGGTCAAGCTTACTTCCATTTACCGCGACACCTACGTCAGAACCGAGGACGGAGACGGGATGAAACTCACCGAGGTGTACAACAAAATGGGTGCGAAGGGATCCATCAGCACGATCAACCGCAACTTTGACCTCAATGTGAAGGATTACATTACGGTCAACTGGAAAGCGGTGGCGCAGACAATCAATGAACTGGGCGGTCTGGATCTGGAACTGTCAGAGAAAGAGTGCGAGGGGATCAACAAATATATTCATGAGGTAGAAAAATCGACCGGACTGGATTCGGAGGACGTCGAGGAGAAAGACGGGACGCAGCATCTGGACGGCATCCAGGCGGTGACCTACTGCCGGCTTCGCAAGGGGCTGGGAGATGATTACAAGCGGACCGAAAGACAGCGCATCGTGATCGAAGCAACGCTGGCGAAGGCGAAGTCTGCCGGTATCCCGAAGGTGCTTGGCATCTGCAACGATGTGTTCCCGAGCATCTCCTCCAACATGTCGATGACGGATATTGCAGCACTTGCGGCGGGAATGGGCCGGCTCCAGGTGGCGGATTCCGAAGGTTTCCCCTATGAAAAGCGAACCGAGGACGGCGGACATTATTACCTGTATCCGGACACGCTTGTCTCCAATGTGACGGAGCTGCACCAGAAGGTGTATGGCGACTCGGATTACGCTCCGAGCGGAACGGTCAGCAGCATCAGCGAGAAGATCGAGGCGAGGGACTGACCAACTTCCGATTTTTACCACCGATTTTACACAGATTCATCACAAAAACCGTCTATACTTCACAATCGTAGACAGATAGATGAGGGAGCTCCGATCCAGGAGATTCCCTGCAGTTTCGTCTTTCCCGGACAGAACGGGAGAGGCAGCATATGAGGGTTTAACGATGAGTGAATGGGAAAACAAAGATTCGGCAGAAAATGCAGCATCCGCTCAGACGGGAACAATACAGCCGGATTCAGCAGATACGGAGAGTTCAGCTGCTGCTGCAGACAATCTTGGCAAAGATGGCAGTGATGAACGGGTTGTTGATGGCACTTACCGCTATTCGGCAAGAGATGCGGAGAAGGATCCCGGAGAATACCGGAAGCCGCCTTACATGAGGGATGAAATCGGAGGAAATGGCTCTTCCAGCAGCTATGGCTCTTCGGGCAGCTACGGTCAGAGCACTTCCGCCGGAAGCAGTACGTCGGGGAGCAGTTCCGCGGATTCTCAAAGCGCGGACAGCCGGTATTCCTATGTCGGCGGAAATGACCGCAGCGGCTATTCCTACAGCAGTGGAAACGGCGGCGGAAATGGCGGGGACAACCGGTATTCCTATGACAGTGGGAACGGAAATGGAGGAAAGCCTCCGAAGAAAAAGCATACCGGCCGTACAGCGGCGATCGTCGTAGCAATTGCCCTTGTGGCCGGAGTAGGAATCGCAGCAGGAAGCCAGATCTTCGGTCTCCGGGCATCTCAGTCTGAGACACAGATCGCGAAAGAGAGCACGGTAGCAGGGACTTCCGCAGCAACTTCTTCACAGGAAACCACGGCTTCCTCCCAGAGCTCGGCGTCAGAATCAAGCAAAGCAGCCGCCGCAGGAACAACAGCAGCAGGAGCAGCTTCTTCTGCGGCTGAGACAAGCGGCAGCGCAACAGCTCTGAAAGGCAGCTCGTCTACGATTGCCTCTGCCAGCACGGAGAATTCCGACACTATCCAGGCGACGGATGTCTCCGATGTGGTAGCCAATGCGATGCCTTCGGTCGTTGCCATCACGACCAGCTCAGTTTATCAGAGCTATAACAACGGCGGATATGATCCGTATGAGTTCTTCTTCGGCAATGGCGGCAATGGCAACGGCAACGGCGGAAGCTATGAGGTGACCGGTGCCGGCTCCGGTATCATCATCGGAGATGACGGCACGGAGCTCTGGATTGTCACGAACAATCACGTGGTGGAAAATGCAGATTCTCTTACTGTGAGCTTCTGCGATGACACGACGGCGGATGCTTATGTGAAGGGAACCGATTCCACTAACGATCTTGCGGTCGTCGGCATCAAGCTCACTGACCTGAGTGATTCGACCAAATCCGCGATCCGTTCCGTACAGATCGGAGATTCTGACAAGCTGGAACTTGGTCAGTCTGTGATCGCAATCGGCAATGCGCTTGGCCTTGGCCAGTCCGTCAGCACTGGCGTGGTCAGCGCCCTGAACCGGCAGATCACGACCTCCGAGGGAACGACGCTGACGACGATTCAGACCGATGCGGCGATCAACCCCGGCAATTCCGGCGGTGCTCTGCTGAACGCCAAGGGCGAGCTGATCGGTATCAATGTCGCGAAAGACTCCGAGACAGAAGTAGAAGGAATGGGATATGCGATCCCGATCTCCTCTGCGGTTTCGGTTATCGAGAAACTGACCACGATGGAACCTCGTGAGACCGTGAGTGAGGACAATTATCCTTCCCTTGGCGTACAACTGACGGAGATCTCCAGTCAGACGGCGCAGACCTATAACATGCCGGATGGTGTCATGGTGGTCTATGTCGAGGCTGGAAGCCCGGCCGCAGATGCAGGAATTGTCACCCAGGATATCATCACTTCCTTCAATGGAGTGGATATTTCCTCCTATGAAGATCTGCAGAACGAGATGCAGTATATTTCCGGCGGAACCACCGTTGATGTGACGGTGCAGCGCCTGGAGAACGGGAAGTACACCGAGAAGAAGCTTTCAGTTAAACTTGGCTATAAGAAGGATCATCAGTCCTCTGCAGAATCCGGAAACAGCCAGAGCGGCCAGAATGGTCAGAGTGGCCAGAACGGTCAGAACGGCCAGAACGGTCAGAACGGCCAGAGTGAGAGTTCCGGCATCCAGAATCAGACGGAAAGCAGCGCAGCAGCCGACTCCGGCGAGAGCGGCTGGAGTGGATTTAACCGGTAAAACGACCAGATGGACCTGTGCTTTTGTGACATGAGCGTTCCTGTGAGGGGACGCTCATGAATACAGGATGATAATAAGAAGCCCCTGCCGCGGCGGACGACGATGGTCCGCTGCGGCAAGGGCTTTGCTTTGCCGATCTTTACGTCAGATAGCAGGAGAAGTGCCATTTCCCGCTAATGACAGACGAATCTTTATCACCGCTGCTGCGGAAGAAAAGAAAAATCCGGTGCAGATGAAGTCTTCTGGTGCAGATGAGGTTTCAGGGCTTTCCCTGCGGCCGGGGAGAATTTTCCGGGGCAGGCGAGGTCTCCTCACCGCTGCTGCGGCTTCTAAGAAGCTCCTGCATCAGATTCGCATAGATGTGCTGATTGGAATTCTGCCAGTTCTCACAGACGATTTCCGCCTGATCATCGGAAGGTACGGAAAGCTGGATGGACAGGAGAGTGCTTTTCCCCTCGCGGATCTCTAGCCGGCAGATATAATCGGAAGTGGTTGATTTGTAATAATCCGCCACGACACTGACTTCATTCCGCAGACGGAGTTTATTCTCCTTCAGGTACTGGTCGATGTCCGCGCGGATGGATTCCGAGATGCTGTCCCCGAAGAA
>CADBOY010000222.1 GCA_902796405.1 uncultured Lachnospiraceae bacterium
ATGGATCCGAAGCTGGCGGCGAGGTACTCCCACTGCCCGGATTATCCGGAAAAGGCAGCGGCAGCAGTGGATGAAATGGTGCATCAGTGTCCGGCACCCGAATTCGATGAGCGCGGAATGATGACGCGTGGGGTTATTGTTCGTCATCTCGTTCTGCCCGGGCACACGGAAGATTCCCGGGAGGTGATCCGTTATCTTCACGACAGGTACGGCAATTCGGTGTATCTGAGCATCATGAGCCAGTATACTCCGATGCCGGGGATTGAGAACACTTTCCCGGAGCTGGCGCGGAAGACGACGATGCGGGAATACAACCGGGTGGTTGATTTTGCCATAGATCTCGGTGTGGAGAATGGATTTATTCAGGAAGGGAAAACCGCGGAGGAGAGCTTTATTCCGCCATTCGATGAGACGGGACTGTGATGAAGGAAAATACGGAAGATGAAGATAAGGAACAGAGAACAGACGATGGGAAGAGAACCGGACAGGAGAGAATATCAGAAGCGGCACAGCTCAAGGAGCGGCTCGAAGGTTCATATGGATCAGAAAGCACAGGTCCCAGCTCTGAATTTGAATCTGAAGAAAAAGAGGGAAGAATCGTGCTGCCCGGTGTCTGAGCGCTGCGGCGGCTGCTGCTTTCAGGGCGTTCCCTACCCGGATCAGCTGAAGGCAAAGGAGCAATATGTGCGGAAGCTCTGCGGCAGCATGGCACCGGTGAGCCATATCGCCGGCATGGAGGATCCGCTCCATTATCGCTGCAAGGTACACGCCGTTTACAGCCGCGGCCGGCACGGCGCTGTCATTTCCGGTATCTATGAGGAAAACAGTCACCGGGTTGTGCCGGTTGATGACTGCTGGATCGAAGATGAGAGAGCGGATGCTATTCTGCGGACCATTCATGAGCTGGTCATCTCTTTCCGGATCCGGATTTATGATGAGGACACCGGATTTGGTCTGTTTCGGCATGCTTTGATCCGCGTGGGGAAGCAGACCGGGCAGATTCTCGTGGTGCTGGTTCTGGCCGCTCCGATGCTTCCTTCAAAGAGAAATTTTACCTCTGCGCTGAGGCGGGCACATCCGGAGATTACCTCCATCGTCCTTAATGTCAATGACCGCGATACCAACATGGTGCTCGGCGGTCGGAATATTGTCCTGTACGGTCCCGGGTATATTGAGGACCGGCTGTGCGGATGTACATTTCGGATTTCTCCGAATTCGTTCTATCAGGTGAATCCGGTGCAGACGGAGAAACTGTATCAGTCCGCGCTCTCCCTGGCGAAGCTGACGGGGAGAGAACGTGTCCTTGATGCTTACTGCGGGACCGGAACGATTGGAATCCTCGCGTCGGTGCACGCCGGTGAGGTAATCGGTGCCGAGCTCAACCGGGATGCGGTGCGCGATGCCAGAGATAATGCCAGGCGAAATCACAGGAGTAATATCCGGTTTGTGGAGGCGGATGCGGCGGATTTCCTGGAGAAGGCTGCCGCGGACGGAGAACGGTTTGATGTCGTGATGATGGACCCGCCGCGCGCCGGAAGCAGCAAGCGGTTTCTGAAGGCAGTGCGGGCAGCCGAGCCGAGGCGAGTGATTTACATATCCTGCGAGCCGCTGACGCTGGCGAGGGACGTCCGGGAGTTTGAAGCTCTTGGCTACCGCGCCGGGAAATTCCTGCCTTTTGACTGCTTTCCTTATACCGTATCGATTGAAACCATCTGCCTTCTGACACGAGACGTCCGCGGGCATGGAGCACTGCATCGTCAAACGCAGTGAGCAGCGGACTGCTGGTGGCGTAAGATACTCACGAATCAGAGGCAGTAAGCCGGAAGAGGTGAATCTGATTTCCGGGTAAAACAGGGGCAGAGGGAAAACGGACTGATGTTTTCCCTCTGCCCCCGTTTCTTCTGAATCAGTAGCCGAGCTGAGGGTAAACCTCGCTCCTCAGCGCAGCACGGAACTCTTCCGGTGTTACGGCGTACTCCGGAGATTCATCATGAGTTCCGTTCAGCAGACTGGTTGATCCTGATTTTGCAAATCCTACGACATTGGTGTAGCTGTCGATCACATTGAGATAATGTCCGATATCATTGTAGTCTCTGTCCCCTCGATCATACTGCTCCTTTTCCTCATCATACCAT
>CADBOY010000223.1 GCA_902796405.1 uncultured Lachnospiraceae bacterium
GCCGAAGAGGAACAACCCTCGGTGTCGGCGAAGGAGGGAAGCACCGGCGGCAATCTCTTCCATATGAAGATACACGATCTGTCGGAGGGACCGTTTGAAGTCAGCGTCCGGATGGTGGCTGACGGTAATGACGAGCAGGATGAAGACCGGTATATCTGGTGGAAGATGGATACACCGGAATGGGAACACCAATATAAGAACAGCGTGCCAGTGTATTTCCATGTGAGACCGGAGAAGGTCATGCCGCTCCGCACGAGAGTCGAGGGTGTCCAGGGGAACCTGTACGGATGAATGGCGCCATAGTTCAGGGGCTGTCTTGTCCCGCATTCAGAAAGAAAGGACAAATATGATGTTCAGAGCAGCAGTGATCACACTGAGTGATTCCAGTTACCGGGGGGAGAGAGAGGACCTGAGCGGTCCGGAGATTGTCCGCATCCTGAAGGAGGCGGATTATGAGATTGCCAGTACCGATCTTCTGCCGGACGACCGGAAGATGCTGGCCGACAGAATGCGGGAGATCTGCGACGATGGTCTGGCCGATCTGATCGTGACGACCGGGGGAACGGGGTTCTCGCCGCGGGACGTCACGCCGGAAGCCACAGATGATGTGAAGGAGAGAGCGGTTCCCGGTATCCCGGAGGCGATTCGGGCTTACAGTATGACGATCACTCCCCGGGCCATGCTGAGCCGGGAGACGGCAGGAATCCGGAAGCATACTCTGATCATCAACCTACCGGGCAGCCCGAAGGCGGTGAATGAATCTCTGACTTATATTCTTCCGTCTCTGAAGCATGGACTTGAGATTCTCCTGGGGCTCACGGGGAACTGTGCGAGAAAGTAAGTAAGCCGCAGGGAATCAAGCGGTGATCCATGCTGCACACAACGGTAAATGGGTGTATCATAGGATATTATCATTGAATGAATAGCGCGGTAGACGCGCTGGAGGAGAATGCCTCATGCATAATGAATTTTTGATGGGGAATGAGGCCATGGCGCTAGGCGCGCTTGCGGCTGGCGTCAATGTCGCGGCCGGGTACCCTGGCACTCCGTCGACGGAGATTCTGGAGACCATCGCGGCCAGAAACCCGGGCAATGTTTCGGTAGAGTGGTCGGTGAATGAAAAGGCGGGGATGGAAGTTGCCGCCGGAGCTGCCATATCCGGGGCACGGGCTCTTGTTACGATGAAGCAGGTCGGGCTCAATGTCGCATCAGACCCGCTGATGAGCCTGGAGTACATCGGAGTAAAGGGCGGCATGGTGATCGTTGTCGCGGATGATCCTGGTCCCATTTCTTCCCAGACGGAACAGGATACGAGGACATTCGGTATGTATTCGAAGATCCCGGTGTTTGACCCGTCCTCGGTCCGGGAGTCGTATGAGATGATTCAGGAGGCATTCGCCTTCTCAGAAGAGCATGGAACGCCGGTGCTGTTTCGCCCGACCACCCGTGTGGATCATGGGTATGAGTCCATCTGCGTGAAGGATCCAGAGGAATATGAGAAACATGTTCCGGATGGATTTAAGAAGGATTCAAGTAAGTGGGTAATCTTCCCGCGGCTGTCCCGGAAGAATCATGCGCTGATCGAGCAGAGAAATGTCAGACTGAGCTCGGTGCTGAGCGAATATCCGAGAAATCAGGCAGAGCCGGCTTCCGGAAGGTATCAGGGATGCCGCCGCGGCATTGCGACCAATGGAATCAGTTTTTCCTATATTCAGGACGTCTGCGGCAAGGAACACCCGGCCATTCTTCGCGTTGCCACACCGTTTCCGTTCCCGGAGCAGAAAGCGCTCGAATTCCTGGATGGTCTGGATGAGGTTCTGTGTGTCGAAGAACTGGATCCCGTGATTGAACGGGCACTGATCTTCCTCTGCGGAAAATATGGCCGGAACGTAAAGATCCGGGGCAAGCTGACCGGAGACGTCCCGTCTGCCGGTGAAAATTCTGTGGATCTTGTGAAGAACGTTCTTGCCTCCTATCTGGGAGAGAATATCCCGGAGCGGCCGGAGGATCCGGAGTGCCCTCCGCTTCCGGTGCGCCCGCCAGTTCTCTGCGCAGGATGTCCGCATCGCGCTTCGTTCTACGCGGTCAAGATCGCCATGAAGGGAAAAAAGACGCTGTTTGCCGGAGATATCGGATGCTACACGCTGGGGAATGCGGCACCTCTGGATATGACAGATACCTGTCTGTGCATGGGGGCCGGCATCAATATGGCGCAGGGTGTCACGAGAGTGGAACCGGACACGGCTGCCTTTGCGTTTGTCGGAGACTCGACCTTCTTCGCCTCGGGCATTACCGGCGTGATCAACGGCTTCTACAATCAGGACAATATGACACTCGTGGTTCTGGATAATTCCACCACGGCGATGACCGGACATCAGCCGCATCCCGGAACCGGACGCACCATCATGGGAGATGTGGTCGAGAAGGTCAGTATGGAGGAAGTCCTTCGCGGCATCGGCCTGAAGGAAGTCGTGACCCTGGATCCGCTGGACCTTGAGACCTGCATCCCGGAGATTCAGCGGGTTTCGGGCTTGCCGGGAATCAAGGCGATCCTGTTCCGCTCCCCGTGTATTGTGAAATATCGCCCGAAGAGCGGGCGGTCCAGAGTGGATGAAGATCAGTGTATCGGCTGCCGGAAGTGCATCCGTGAGCTGGGATGCCCGGCGCTGATATTTGACGGCGGGAAAGCATCCATCGATTCCACGCAGTGTACCGGATGCACGCTGTGTGAACAGGTATGCCCGGTCCATGCGATCAGCGGAGGTGGCAGAAATGAGTGAGAATATTGTTTTCTGCGGGGTCGGGGGACAGGGTACCGTTCTTGCCTCCAAACTGGTAGCAGCGGCTGCGATGAAGGAAAAACGACATGTCATGACGGCGGAGACCATCGGCATGGCGCAGCGGGGAGGCAGCGTGTTCTCGCACATGAAGATCGGAGAGGCGGCTTCTCCTCTGATCGGAAGGGGCGAAGCCGATCTGATCATCGGGTTTGAGCCCGGAGAAACGGTGCGTCAGCTTCCTTTTCTGAAACAGGGCGGAGCGGTGGTCACCAGCATCCGGCCGGTGCAGCCGGTCAGCGCGATGATCGGGCTGGCAGAATACGATGCTGATGCGATGATCGAATACCTGAAGAAGAAGGTCAGGCACCTGGTTCTGATCGATGCCGATGAGTCGCTGCGGGAACTGAGCAATCCGAAGGTCCTGAATATGGTGCTCCTCGGCGCTGCCGTCAGCACCGGTAAGCTTAGCGTTGCTGTGGAGGATATCGAGCAGGCTCTTCATGAAAAACTTTCGGAGAAACTCTGGCCGGTCAATGAGAGAGCACTCCGCTATGCGATGAACCGCAGGTAATCAGCCGATGAGCTGTTTGCCGCGGTAATCCGGACCAGCCTGCTAATCTCATTCAGGGCAAAGTGATTTCCGGACTTACCGTGGTAATTCGGACAGCAGCCTGGCAACCCGACAGACCATAACAGACCATATGCGTCAGCCGCCTGTCTGCAGACTGGCAGTCGGGCGCTTCAGAGAGGATGTAACAAGAATGGAAATCAATGACACGCAGCTGCAGCAGGTCAATGAACAGGTTCAGCGACTGATCCAGGCGGATAATTTTTATGGAAAGAAACTGAGGGAAGCCGGAATTGATCAGGTCCGGACGGTAGAAGATTTTCACCGCCTTCCGTTTTCACAGAAGCAGGAGCTGCGGGATGCTTATCCGCTTGGTCTGATGGCCGTCCCGGAAGAACAGATTGTGAGAATCCATTCTTCCAGCGGAACGACCGGTACGCCGGTCATCATTCCTTATACGGCAAAGGATGTGGACGACTGGGGAGAGATGTTCCGACGCTGCTATGAGATGGCGGGCGTTACCAATCGGGACCGTGTACAGGTTACCCCCGGATATGGACTGTGGACCGCGGGAATCGGCTTCCAGAATGGAGCAGAAAAGCTCGGCGCAATGGTGATTCCGATGGGACCGGGCAATACGCAGAAACAGCTTCTGTTCATGCGGGATATGAAGAGTACGGTTCTCTGCGCTACGTCGTCCTATGCACTGCTGCTTGCGGAGGAAATCCGTAAGGAAGATATCGC
>CADBOY010000224.1 GCA_902796405.1 uncultured Lachnospiraceae bacterium
ATGATCGAGCCGGAGATCGCGTTTGCTGACCTGAGCGATGATATGGACGTGGCGGAGGCGATGGTCAAATATATCATCACTTATACGCTGGAGCATGCGCCGGAGGAGATGGAATTCTTCAACCGGTTCATCGACAAGGGCCTTCTGAAGAGGCTTGATCACATCGTCAATTCCGATTTCGTCAGAATTACATATACGGAGGCTGTCGAGGAGCTGAAGAAGTCCGGAGAGAATTTCCAGTATCCGGTTGAATGGGGACTGGAACTTCAGACGGAGCACGAGCGGTACCTGACCGAGAAGGTATATAAGAAGCCGGTGTTCGTTACAGACTATCCGAAGGACTGCAAGGCTTTCTATATGCGCCTGAACGATGACGGCAAGACCGTGGCGGCCTGCGATATGCTGGTGCCGGGCGTCGGCGAGATCATCGGCGGGAGCCAGAGAGAAGAGCGGCTCGATGTGCTTCTGCGGCGCATGGATGAGATCGGTATGAACAAGGACACCTATGACTGGTACATCAACCTCAGAAGATATGGCGGCGTCAAGCATGCCGGATACGGTCTGGGCTTTGAGCGCATGATCATGTACATGACCGGAATGGGCAATATCCGGGACGTACTGCCGTTCCCGAGGACGCCGAAGAGCGCAGAGTTCTAGCGGAAAGCGCAGCTGGCCGGAATTGTTTTTTTGGCAGTGGACGGACAATGCGCGCATTAATACGAACCGATTATCAGAAATGATAAAATATATATAACGGTTGCAAACTACAGGAGGATTCTATGAAGGGTTATACAAGCGATAAGATCAGAAATGTTGTATTGCTGGGTCACGGCGGATGCGGAAAGACCACCTTTCTTGAAGCGGCACTGCTTCAGACGAAAGCGCTGAAACGCCTCGGCAGAGTCGAGGACGGAAACACTGTATCAGACTATGACAAGATGGAGATCGAGAAGAAATATTCGATCAACACTACCATGGTACCGGTGGAATACAATGGCTACAAATACAACTTCCTCGATACCCCGGGCTTCTTTGATTTCGTTGGAGAGGTCGATTCTGCGATGAGCACGGCCGGTGCCGCGATCATCATGGTAGATGCGTCGGCAGGAATTCAGGTCGGCACGGAGAAGGCCTGGGAGATGTGCATGGATACCCATACACCGAAATTCATGGTCCTCACTAAGATCGATAAGGATAACGTAGACTGTGACAAAGTTATCAAAGCGATCCGCGAGAAGTTCGGCAACTCCGTTGTAACGGACGAGGATCAGGATGCTCTGAACGAGGCGGTTGCCGGAACCAGCGAAGAGCTGATGGAGAAGTTCTTCAACGACGAGCCGTTCACCGAAGAGGAATTTACGAACGGGCTGATGAGCGGTATCGCTAACGGCGAAATCGTACCGATCATCAAGGAATCCAGCATCACGGGAGACGGCATGGACGAAGTCCTGCGATCGATCGCGCGTTATGTGCCTACACCGGCAAAGCATGCGCCGTATGTAGGCAAAGACGTGGACGGAAATGAAGTGGATGTTGTGACGGATGTCGATGCGGATCCGGTTGTCTATGTATTCAAGACGATTGCCGATCCGTTCCTCGGCAAGATCTCCTATGCGAAGGTACTCTCCGGCAAGGTCAAGGCGGGCATGGAACTGTACAATCCGCGGACACAGAAGTCGGAGAAGCTCGGATCGATGTTTTTTGTCAGAGGAAAGACGCAAGAGGCGGCAACCGAGGTACTGGCCGGAGATATGTTCGCACTGGCGAAGCTTCAGCACACGAAGACCGGAGATACGCTGTGCCTGAAGAGCAAACCGGTTCAGATGAACGGCATCGATTTCCCGAAGCCGACCTATTTCGTTGCGGTGGAAGCGGCTGACAAGAACGATGAAGAGAAGATGATTCAGGGCCTGAACCGCCTGATGGAAGAGGATCCGTCGATCACGATCGAGAGAAATCCGGAGACGCATCAGACGCTGCTGGGCGGCCAGGGAGATATCCAGATCGGTATTATCCGCTCGAAGCTGAAGGAGAAATACGGTGTGGATCTGAAGATCGTGCCGCAGAAGATCGCATACAGAGAGACGATCAAGGGAACGTCCGATGTACAGGGCAAGCACAAGAAACAGTCCGGCGGCGCCGGCCAGTACGGTGATGTATGGATCCGTTTCTCGCCGTCCGATCAGGAATTCGAATTCTCCGAAGAGCTGTTCGGCGGTTCGGTTCCGAAGAACTACGTCCCGGCAGTCGAGAAGGGACTGCTGGAATGCATGGAGAAAGGCCCGCTGGCCGGATGCAAAGTACAGAACGTAAAGGCGGTGCTCCACGATGGTTCTTACCACGAAGTCGACTCCAACGAAGTCTCGTTTAAGATCGCTGCTTCGCTGGCGTTTAAGAAGGGCATCGTTGCAGCAAATCCGTGCCTGCTCGAGCCGATTATGAAGCTCGAAATCACGGTGCCGGAGAAGTACACCGGCGATGTGATGGGCGATCTGAACAAGAGAAGAGGCCGGATCCTCGGCATGGAGCCGTCGGACAAGGGCACGGTTCTCCTCGCGGAAGCGCCGCAGGCCGAGCTGTTCGACTATGCGATCGTCCTGAGAGCGATGACGCAGGCGAGAGGCAGCTTCACGATGGAGTTCTCAAAGTATGAAGAGGTTCCGGGCAACATCGCGCAGAAGATCATCGATGCGCATAAGGCGGAATCAGAACAGAAGTAACAGAAATACAAGCAGAGACATCTGCGCCGCGCCGGTACGGAACCGGGGCGGGATCAGGATTCAGAAGGAGCACGGGAAGCCGTGCTCCTTTTGCGAAAGGCAGGATTATGGCAAAAAAAGCGAAGACGGTATATATCTGCACGGAGTGCGGGCACGAGAGCAATGGCTGGCAGGGGCAGTGCAGCTTCTGCGGTGCGTGGAACACGATCGTGGAGCAGAAGATCCAGCCGCCGTCTCTTTCGGAAAATGACACGCGCCGGCGGGCGTCTGCAGCGGGAAAGCCGCTCCCGCTCCGCTCGGTCGGAACGCACAATTATGACCGGATCCGCTCTGGGATCGAGGAACTCGACCGCGTTCTCGGCGGCGGCATCGTGCTGGGTTCGCTGATCTTGATCTCCGGCGAGCCCGGAATCGGCAAGTCGACGCTGATCCTCGAAGCTGCAGAGCATATTGCGGAGAATTACGGAAAAGTGCTCTATGTGACCGGAGAG
>CADBOY010000225.1 GCA_902796405.1 uncultured Lachnospiraceae bacterium
TGTCCTGCACCTTCGCGATCCCGGCATCCGAAGGCCCCAGCACAACCGGCTCCAGACTGGAAAAACTTTCCCGGATTCCGCGGGCCAGTTTCTCCGCACACGCCTGCGCTTTTTCCTCTCCCGCATCCGACACCAGTATGGACAGCATTGCTCCAAAGGGAGGATAGCCCAGCATCTTCCGATACTCGGTCTCCTGTTTGTAGAAGCTCACATACTGCTGGGCTGCCGCTGTCTGAATCGCGTAGTGCTCCGGAGAATAAGTCTGGATAACGACTCTGCCTGGCTTCCCGGCTCTTCCGGCCCGTCCTGCCGCCTGTGTAATCAGCTGGAAGGTGCGCTCCGAGGAGCGGAAATCCGACGAATAGAGCGACAGGTCTGCCGAGATCATTCCCACGAGAGTGACATTCGGGAAATCATGTCCCTTGACGATCATCTGCGTTCCGATCAGGATATCCGCACCGCCGGAGGAGAACTTCTTCAGGATCCGCGTGTGGCCGTTTTTCCCTCCCGTCGTTCCAAGATCCATCCGGAGAACCCGTGCCCTGGGAAACATCTTCTTCGTGATGGCTTCAACCCGCTCCGTTCCGATGCCAAAGCCGGCGATGTGAGAGGATCCGCACTTCGGGCAGACGGAGGGCTCCGGCATCTCATATCCGCAGTAATGGCACACCAGCCGCCGCCCGACATGCTCCGTGAGCGCGACATCGCAGTGCGGACACTTAATGACATAACCGCATGAACGGCACGAGACGAAGCCGGAATAGCCGCGCCGGTTCAGGAACAGGATGATCTGCTCTCCGCGCGCAAGAGTGTCCGTCATCTCCTCTGTGAGGAGACGGCTGAATATGCTCATATTCTTCGCCCGGAATTCTTCCCTCAGGTCAACGACATCCACCTGCGGCAGTGTACTGCCCGGAACCGCCCTGCTGCGTATCGGAAAAATCGCCATCTTCCGGTCCATCGCCGCGTAGAAATCGACGATATCCGGTGTGGCGGATCCCAGTACCACTCCGGCACCCGCAATCCGCCCCCGTGCCTGTGCGGTCTCCGACGCGCGGTACCTTGGCGAAGTCTCGGAATGGTAGGCGCTGTCGTGCTCTTCATCGACGAGAATCAGTCCCAGGTTGGGGAAAGGAGCAAACAGTGCAGAGCGCGGACCAATCATCAGGTCCGCCTCCCCCTCGCGCGCTCTTCGAAAGCTCTCGTATTTTTCGCCGGCGCTCAGCCTGGAATTAATGGTCGCAACCCGGTTTCCGAACCGGCGGTAGAACCGTCTCACATTCTGATAGGTCAGCGAGATCTCCGGGATCAGCAGAATCGCCTGCCGCCCCTCCGCAATCGTCCGCGCGATCAGGTTCATGTAGACTTCGGTTTTGCCGCTCCCCGTCACACCGAAAAGCAGACAGGTTCTGGGATTCTCCCTGTGAATCTCCTTCCAGATGCCATCCGCTGCGGCCTGCTGCTCGGGATTCAGAGCCGGCGGGACATCCCGGTCCTCCGGCAGTTCCACCTGCTCGATCTTCGCGCGGGATTTCACCCGGCGGCGCGACGGAAGGACGGTGCGGAGCGCCTGATTCATCGTGCAGCCGTATGTCTCCCTCATCCAGGCAGCCAGCCGGATCAGCTGTCCTTCGATTGGCACGCCGTTTTCCACGATGCCGGACACCAGCTTCAGCCGGTTGTTCTCGACCTCCTGATGATCCGTCACAGCGATCACAATCCCCGTGACCTCGCGGGAGCCGAACGGAACGCGGACCGGCGAGCCGGGAGCGATCTTATCCTGCAGCGATTCCGGAATCCGGTACTGAAACGTTCGATCCACGTCCGGATGCGAGATATTGACAATCACTTCCGCGAAACGGCTCACCTGGTTCACCCCCTTCCGTTCATCCGGTGCCAGCGGATTCGTCCAGCACCAGCATTTTCGCTATTCTTCGAAACGCAGGACGCCCTGTTCTGCATCATTTCCCCTGTCAGGCAGGTTCAATTGTCCTTCCGTGTACAAAGGATTCCGTGCATGGGTACCTTCATCCTGCGTTATCTCCCCTGTCAGGCAGGTTCAGCTGTCCTTCAGCGCGCGGAGCACTTCTCCCAGATGCATGCCATTCGATCCCTTGAGCAGGATGACATCGCCCGGCCGGCGGAATGAGTTCACCCTGCGCGCGGCGTCTTCGTTGCTCTCACAGTATTCCACCGGGATCTGTTTCTCTTCATAGGCGCGTCCGATATTCCGCGCCAGCTCTCCAATGACGTAAACCTGGTCCACCGGCAGCGCAGCGCCATACACGCCGGTCTCGTAGTGAAACCGCGGCGAATCCGGGCCAAGCTCCAGCATATCCGCCAGGACGGCAATGCGCCTGCCCTCTGTCGGCACTGATCCGAGTACCTGGAGAGCGGCCCGCACCGATGCCGGGCTCGCGTTATAGGTGTCGTCAATATAGGTATACCCGCCGGCATGCTCGATCTGGAGGCGGCGGTCAAACCCGCGGAAATCTTCCAGCGCCTTTGCTGCCCCTTCCCGGCTCACGCCAAGCTCCTCCGCCACAGCAAGAGCCGCCAGAGCATTCATCACGTTGTGCGTCCCCGGAACCCCCAGACGCATGGGCATCCGGCCATTCCGGTCCACCACATCAAAGCAGGTCCAGTCGCCTTCCACGCGGATGTTCTCCGCACGCAGGTCATTGTCCGGACCCGTTCCGTAAAACACCGTGCGGAAAGCATCCGTACCGCGGTACTTCACGAGAAGGTCATCATCTCCATTTAAGATCATGAGCTGGTCACCCCGGAAACCGTCCGCGATATGCATCTTCTCATGGCAGATGTTCTCACGGGAGCCCAGGTTCTCAATATGAGAGATTCCGATATTGGTGACAACGGCAAGTGTCGGGCGGACGATGGCGGCAATGCGCGCCATCTCACCGGGATAGCTCATTCCCATCTCCATCACGGCGGCATCCGCGGAGAGATCCATCTCCGTCAAGGTCAGCGGAACGCCAACCTGACTGTTGCTGTTGCCCTTCGTGCTGGTCACCCGAAGCTCCGCCGACAGTGCCGCCGCAATCATCTCCC
Organism: uncultured Lachnospiraceae bacterium; assembly: GCA_902796405.1. Classification (GTDB taxonomy): domain Bacteria; phylum Bacillota; class Clostridia; order Lachnospirales; family Lachnospiraceae; genus UBA3305. Next base: position 3,070 of record CADBOY010000225.1, read on the forward strand.
GTGTCGTCGTCTTTCCCACGCTTCCCGTGATGCCGATGACCGGGCGGGCAAACCGCTTCCGGTACCATCCGCCCAGAGCCTGCAGCGCACCCACCGTGTCGTCCACGCGAATCCACGGATGCGCCGCGTCTTCCGCCGCATCATGCTCGGAAGTCAGTGCCGCGGCGGCACCTGCTTCGAATGACTTCTCAATAAAACGGTGGGAATCCACCCGTGCGCCGATGATCGGGACAAACAGATCGTTTCCCTTCATCGATCGCGAATCAATGGAGACTTTGTCGATGGGCTGCTTCGGATCACCGCAGAGCAGCTTTCCCTGTACTGCCTCCGCAACCATCTCTGCTGTTACGTTCTTCATACCTGATTGTTTCCCCTCTGTCTCTGATGCTGTTTTCTCCAGTCTTCGCCAGCCGCGTGATCACTCCCGGAGGAAGAGAAAGCCATTCATATTGCCCCGGTTTCCGCGGCTTGCCCGGTGGGAATAGAGATCCTCCGCATTTTCAAACGTGCACAGGCCGGAAAAATGAATGTTATCCGGGCGCACTCCTTCTTCTGTCAGTGCGTACCACACTGCAGCAGGAAGATCCAGCATCCAGTGCGTCTCGTCCTCCCTCTCGGCGATGTTCTTCATCGCTGCACCGGAAAATGCCTGTTCCATCGCGCGGATGACTTCTCCGGTGACTTCATAGTACGCCGCGCTGATGCACGGCCCGACGGCAGCCACAATCCGGCCGGGGTCGGCGCCTTCTCCGGCAAGAATCTGCACGGCCTTTCCGGCGATCTTTCCGGCGGTTCCTCTCCAACCGGAGTGGACAATCGCCGCCTGATGTGTGTCCGGTGCAGCAAGAAACACCGGAACGCAGTCCGCGAACGTGGCGGACAGCGTGATCCCCGGCCGGTCGGTCCATAGCCCGTCGGTGCGGAAGATCTTCCTCTCAAACCGCCCGCCCACAGTCATTTCCAGCGTCACGCGGAGGATCCGCGTTTCGTGCACCTGCTGCGTCAGCGCCAGAGAAGAGAGAGGAACACCGATCCGCTCACAGACTCTCGCGTAGTTCATCCTCACATTCTCCGGCGGATCATTCCGGTCAAATCCCAGATTGAGCTCCGCCCGTCCGCCGGTGCTGACTCCGCCGTACCGCGTGGTAAAAGAGGCATCCAGCCAGGTTTGCGCATCCAGGCTGTGAAATCGGATCAGCGGAAGCTGTCCCGCCGGTTCCTGCGCCCAGGCATCGTGCCAGTCCTTGTCCCGGTAAAACTCTCCGGGATGTTTCCAGTATGTCAGATGCAATGTCTCTCTCCTGTTCTCCCGTCTTCAGCCTCTGCCGGGTCCGTTATGCCATCTTCTGCCATCCCGATGAGGCGGGCCGTTCTCGTGTCTTCAGTTCCTGCCGGGTTCCGTTATCTCTCCTGCCGCAGTGAACAGAATCCGGACACCGAGCGCGGGAACCGTTACCAGCCGTTCTGCCGTAAAATGCTCTCCGGTCAGCAGATCCACGGCGTCCTGAGGAGCATATACCGCAGCCTCCCGTTCTTCATGATTCAGCAGATAGAGGAAACGGCCATTGGCATTGATCCTCAGCGTGGCCTCTACCTTGCCCGCCGGCTCCACAACCGGGCGGATGTCCTGCTCCTGACAGATCCGGCGGATCAGCCGGCGGTAGAATTTCGGCTTGGAACTGGTTGCCACATAGCAGGCATAGCCAAGACCGAACCGGTGTACCGTGACGGCAGGCATACCTGCGTAGAAGTCATCTTCATAGACCGCCACCGGATCGGCTCCTTCCGTGTGAACAAGATCACAGAGGATCCGAGCCGGATATCGCTTTCCCTCAAACTGGAAATGATTCTTTTTTCCCGGCGGAAGGGCATCTGACTCCTCCGCCCAGATGCCGAGCACATCACGAAGCGGTCCCGGATAGCCCCCTACCGGAATCCGGTCATGCTCATCGGCGATGCCGGAGAAGAATGTTGTGACGAATGTGCCGCCGTCTGCGACAAACCGGCGCACTGCCTCGTCAAATCCCGACTTAATCATATACAGCATCGGCGCGATGACGACGCGGTATTTCGACAGGGCAGTGCCTGTTCCGATCACGTCCACCGGAATATTCCGTTCATAAAAGGCGCGGTAGTAGTTGAGCACCTCGCCGGTATAATCCAGCCTCACGCTGGGACCTGCGGACTCTTCAATGGCCCACCGGTTGTCCCAGTCAAAGAGGATTGCCGCCTGCGCAGGGCTCTCCGCCCCCAGAGTCAGTTCTCCCAGGCGGTCAAGCTCCCTGCCCAGCTCCTTTACTTCCCGGAAAACCCGGGGCTGATCCGTCCCCACATGGTCGATCACCGCGCCATGCAGCTTCTCACTGGCGCCGGCGGACCGGCGCATCTGGAAGAACATTACAGAATCCGCGCCATGCGCCATCGCCTGATAGCTCTGCAGGCGCATGACGCCGGGTCTCTTCAGCGCACCGCCGTACGGCTGCCAGTTCGTGACGCTCGGCGTCTGCTCCATCAGAAGGAACGGCTTTCCGCCCTTGAGTCCGCGGAACTGATCGTGCTTCATCGCCGTCTTCGCCGGCTCCTCCCCGGGGGCCGGGTAATTATCCCAGGCGATGACATCGACCGCGCCAGCCCATTTCTCATAATCCAGTCCGTCATAGAGCCCCATCATGTTCGTCGTGACGGGGATGTCCGGCGTCACCTGCCGGATCGCATCTTTCTCCAGCTGATAGCATTCCAGAACGCTGTCGGACATGAAGCGCCGGTAATCGAGCGCGATTCCCTGAAAGGAAGTGCGCACCCTTCCGTCATAGACGTAGTACTCGCTCAGCAGGTTCGGCGCAGGGATCTCATCCCAGTCATAAAAGGTGTGACTCCAGAATGCCGTGTCCCAGGCTTCATTCAGAGCATCCAGCGTACCGTATTTTCTCTGCAGCCAGGTCCGGAACGCCGCTTCGCAGTTTTCGCACCAGCATCCTGAGCTGAACTCATTGGACACATGCCAGCAGATGATATTGTCATAATTCCGGTAGTGCTCCGCCAGCTTTCCCGCAAGGAGCGGCGCATATTTCCGGTATGTCCTGCTGTTCGGACACGAATTGTGGCGATCGCCGAATTTTCTCTTTCTTCCTTCGAAATCCACCCGCAGGATATCCGGATGCCGTTTTGCCATCCAGGCGGGATGCGCTCCCGTCGACGTCGCCAGGCAGACCTTGAATCCATGATCCCTCACGAGGCTCATGACCCGGTCCAGTCTGGTGAAATCATAGACATCCTCGGAGGGCTGCAGCGCCGCCCAGCTGAATACATTCAGCGTCAGCGTATTGATGTGCGCCTCCTTCAGGAGCCGCATGTCCTCCTGCCAGATCTCCTCCGGCCATTGTTCGGGATTGTAGTCGCCTCCGTAAAGGACCTGCTTTACTCTTTCATTCCATCTCATGTCCGCCTCCTCGTCGAGGGTCAAAAAAACCGGAGAACATTCCCCGGTTTTACTCTCTCACATGCTCCATGCCCTGATCAATCATCAAACGCACATGCTCATCATCCAGGCTGTAGTAGATCATCTTGCCGTCGCGGCGGCCCTTGATCAGCCGGCTCTGCTTGAGAATCCGCAGCTGATGAGAAATGGCGGATGACGTCATATCCAGCGTCTCTGCCAGCTCACTCACGCAGAGCTCCGACCGTGACAGCGCATACAGGATACGGATCCGCGTTACATCGCCGAATGTCTTAAAGAGATCCGCCAGGAGCGCGCATTCCTCTTCCTTCGGAAGAGCGGCCTTCCCGCCTCCGTTTTTCCTGACTTCGTCACCACTCAAGTTCGTTCCTCCTGTCCCCGCCCGGTCCCGATATACTGCCGGACGCTCTTTCCTTGGACGGGTGTAAATATCATAACACAAATCACTCATTTCTTTAAGGGGAAATTGGAAAATGAGCAGAGCCTTCCCGCTTCCGCGGGCTGACTCTGCTCATCCCCTTTCTGAACCTGTTTCCTTCTTCAGACATTTCTGGTAAACAGAACCCGCAGCGCATTCAGCACGCAGAGGATCATCACACCGACATCCGCAAAGATTGCAACCCACATGCCCACCAGGCCGAGCGCACTCAATCCCAGGCAGAGCAGCTTCACGCTGATGGCGAATACAATGTTCTCATAGACAATGCGCATGCACCGACGCGCGATCCGGATGGCTTTCGCGATCTTCCGGGGATCGTCGTCCATCAGCACGACATCCGCCGCTTCGATTGCCGCATCGGATCCCATGGCGCCCATGGCAATTCCGACATCTGCCCGGGACAGAACCGGCGCATCATTGATTCCGTCACCGACAAACGCCAGCTTTCCTCCGATACTGCTTGTGAGGATCTGCTCCACCATCTGCACCTTATCGCCGGGCAGAAGCCCCGCGTGATACTCATCAATTCCGACCGCAGAGGCCACATTCTTCGCGACCTTCTCTGAATCGCCGGTCAGCATGACGGTCCGGCTGATCCCGGCATGATGCAGCGCTTCAATGGCAGCTTTGGATTCCGGCTTGATCTCATCGGAGATCACGATATGTCCGGCATACTTTCCGTCTACTGCCATGTGCACAATGGTGCCCGTGCTGTGGCAGGGAATTGCCTCGATCCCCAGCTGCTGCATCAGTTTTTCGTTGCCGGCAGCGATCCGGACGCCATCCACCATGCCGATGACGCCGCGGCCGCTGATCTCATGCAGGTCCGTTACACGCTCCGGATCAAATTCCAGACCATACGCGCGGCGCAGGCTCTGACTGATCGGATGCGTGGAACGGCACTCCACCAGTGCCGCGTACTCGAGCAGTTTCTTCTCTTCCATCGTGCTGTGATGAATGCCGCTCACCTCGAAGCTGCCTCTCGTGATGGTGCCGGTTTTATCAAATGCCACTGTGCGAACCTTCGAAAGCGTCTCCATATAATTGGAACCCTTGATCAGTATTCCCTGGCTGCTGGCTCCGCCCAGTCCGCCGAAGAA
>CADBOY010000226.1 GCA_902796405.1 uncultured Lachnospiraceae bacterium
AGAAGTTCGATGGCCAGAATGTACTCCAGCGTATCTGCGCTTTTCTGCGCTTTTCGGCAGGCATTGAAACCCATCGACACATAATCTTCCTGATTTCCGCTTGTCGTCACAAGATCGATTGAGGCAGGCGATGCATACATGCGCATCTCATTCAGGAGACCAGCCTGGGTGTACTGCGGAATCATCAGCCCGGAATTCAAACCAGGATTAGCGACAAGGTATGCCGGGAAGCCGGAGAGATTCGAGTCAATGAACCGGGTATTTCTGCGCTCGGACATCTTGGCGACATAAGTGGCGGCGATGCAGCAGGAATCCATCTCCAGCCCCTCATAAGCAGCGTCAGGATTGCCATTGGAAAGAGCCGTTCCGTCATCGCCCTCGTGGACGAAAATCGGGTTGTCACAGCAGACATTCAGTTCGGTTTCGACCATCTGCCGCGCGCTTTCGAGTGTGTGCTTCACAGCACCATGTGCCTGCGGAATGCATCGCAGACTCAGTGCATCCTGAACATGGGTCACTGCCGCTTTTTCGATATAGCCGGAACCCTCCAGCATACGCCGAAGATTCTCCGCGGTATGCATCTGCTCCTTCTGAGGGCGAGCCTCCATGATCCTGGGATCATAGGCTTTCACCAGCCCGCCGAGTGCCTCGACCGATATGGATGCGATGACATCTGCCGTCTTGACTGCATTCCGAAGATTATAGAGGGCAATAGCAGAAAATGCCGTAGGAGTAATCGTGCCGTTTGTCAGGGCAAGACCTTCCTTATAACTGAGAGCAATCGGTTTCAGACCGGCCGCTTCGAGTGCTTCCCGTCCTCCCATGAACTTTCCCTGATACCATGCGTGACTTCCCTCGCCGCCGATTGCCACCATGGCCGTCTGCGCCTCGAGCGTAAGGTATCCGACAGAACCATGCGCAGGAACGCAAGGAACAATATCTGCATTCAGCATATCCCGGTAGAGTTCCAGCAGTTTCATCCGCACGCCGCTCAGACCTCTTCCCAGGGAATTCAGTGTGATCAGCATCAGTCCGCGGACGCTCTCCTTATCCAGCGGCTCTCCTACAGAAGTCGAATGCGTCAGAACAATGTTTCTCTGAAGCTTTTCCGCTTCGTCTTCCGGGATGATGTACTTGACATTGGAACCAAAACCGGTTGTGGTGCCGTACATGACACGCTCTTCCGCCACCCATTTTTCGACCAGTCTGCGGCAGGAATCTACCCGCTCCACATATTCTTCTGAGAAACGAACCTTCGCACCGAAGCGCACAACGGCCATAAACTCATCCAGTGTGAGCTGTCCTCCCAGGGTGACCTCTTTGATCTCTGCTGCCTTCATGTTTTCTCCTCTCTGCCGAAATCGGCATCTGGGAATAATGTATGCTGTTTTTGGGAAAATATCAATTTTTACTTCTCCAAACAATAATCTGCCCGGATTCGTTTTCCTGGCGCTCCGGAAACACTTCAGTTCATCGCCTTGGTATCTTCGTACCCGCCCTCCAGAGAATGACTCATCTTCTTCAGACGTTCATAAACATCTTCTGGAAGTTCGGCAAAGCGGTAATCGATTTCGCTGACCTTCTGATTGCCGAAGATTTCACCCGGGATGAAAACCTGACCGCCTTCTTTGGCTGGTGCCGAATTTTTCACATCATTGGCAAGAGCATCCATCTCTTTCCGGAACGACTCAAGATCGCTGAACATGTCCGGTGAAAGCGCCATGAACAGGTAGCCGAGATCGTATTCGTCCTTCGCCTGATGTCCCATCTTTGCGCCTACGAATGCCCCTGTCAGAACTTCCAGAGCGAACATCAAAGCGTATCCCTTCGGACCTCCAAAGGCAACACCAGCGACTGCTTTCTCCGGATCACGGGTGAACTGGCCATCCGCGCCGAGGAAAGAATTCGGAGCCAGTTCGCGGTCTTCCACCACAGCCTGGCGGATCTCTCCCCAGACTTTCTGAGCGGTGGCAAAATCGAAGATGTAAGGTTTTTCCCGATTGCTTGGGAAGGCAAAGCAGATCGGGTTGGTGCCGAAGATTGGCTCTTTTCCGCCGAACGGAGCGCAGCATTCGGGGCCGCCGTTGTTCATGAGAATTCCAACGAGACCAGCATCTGCGATCCGCCTGGCATAAGGAGTGATCCTCGCGTAACGGCTGATGTTGGAGAAGCCAACGACGCCAATGCCCGTCTTCTTTGCCATGTCAATGGCTAAGTCTGTTGCATGAAGTGCTGCGATATGACCCAGCTGACGATGGCCTTCGATCTGCGCGTAGCTCGCCTCCTTCTTGATGACCTCGTCCTCGCTCTTTTTCTTTTGAATTTCCGCATCGATGGTCAGGAACTTGGAAACACCGTGCGTCCGGTGCCCTTCAAGTTCGGATTCCATATAATCGTCGATTAGAAATTCCGCATCTTCGCCTTTGATTCCGCGTAAAGCCAGTGTTTCTCTCATGAGTTCCCGGATTTCCTCTGTCTTAACCTTTACACTCAACTTTCTCCTTCCGCCGTTTATTTACGGCATTCTGAAACGATCCGGATGCATCCTCTCATCCGCAGATGGTTTTTCCCATTACCGGTGATTCCTTTCGGGTCTCTGCTCCTCAGTCATACTACCGGTGATTCTCTCGTTATTTCCACAATTCCGGTGGTTCCGTCCATCTTCACGTGATCACCGGTCCGGATCCTCCGGCAGGGATCCTGATCTTCCGGGAAATCAACAATAGTAGGGATCTGCATGACGGCACTGGCAACCCCACAGCTGGAATCGATCTTCGTGAACATCCAGCCGGC
>CADBOY010000227.1 GCA_902796405.1 uncultured Lachnospiraceae bacterium
CTCTCCTCTCTTCCCCAGTTTCCGGACGTAGGTATAAGCGATGCCCGCGCCCATGCCGCTGCACAGCCCGACCAGAGCAGGCAGGCTTGCTGCGCCGAGAGTAGGATGAATCACAAATGCCGCTCCAATGAAAGCAATAATCACTGTCACAATCTCTACGGCATTCGGTACCTCACCGAGAATCGGAATGGATGCCACAATCGCGAAGAACGGCGACATCTTGTTCAGAATATTGGCATCAGCAAGTCCGATGTGATCCACTGCCCAGAAATTCAGACACAGCCCAAGTGTACCAAAGGCGGATCTCTTTAAAAGGTCCGGGAGAGATCCCCCTTTGATCTGGAATTTTTCCGGAGTGCACGCCAGCATACTGACAGCAACGACGGCAGCGACAACATTGCGGAAGAAAGCCTTCTGCATGGTGGGCAGATCGCCGGACAGCCGGACAAACAGTGTCATCAGCGAGAAGAAGAACGCATCGGTAATGACAAGCAGAATGCCCAGCATTCTCGGATCTTTTATCTTAAAGCGATGGTCTGCTCTGCTGCTCAAATCGTTTTCTCTCTTTCTATCGGGGTAAAAATCAGATGCCAGATGCTTAAGCAAAGCTGCTATTGTGGATACCAGCGGATGAATTCTCCAGCTCCGCCGATTCCTCTCATCTCCGGAAGAAGTCCTCCGCGGCCGACAGATACCGGCCCAGATCCTCCTGCGTGTGAGCGGCTGACAGGAACATCGCCTCGAACTGGGACGGCGCCACGTAGATGCCATGATTCAGCATATAGTTGGAATACCGGGCGAATTCTTTCGTATCAGAACTCTTTGCCGACCCGTAATCCCGCACCGTCTCCCCGGTAAAGAACAGACTGCCGAGCGAACCGATGTGATTGACCTGGTAATCATAACCATATTTTTGAAGCATTGCGCGGATAGCCTCGAAGAAACGATCCGCCTTCGCGTTGAGCTCCGTATACCACTCAGGATGTTCGTTCATCAAAGTCAGCTGCGTGTATCCTGCATTCATGGCAACCGGATTGCCGCTCAGTGTACCCGCCTGATAAACCGGGCCGAGCGGAGAGATCAGCTCCATAATCTCGCGGCGGCCGCCATAAGCACCAACCGGCATACCGGCGCCGATGATCTTCCCGAATGTTGTAAGATCCGGCGTGATACCGAAGCGTCCCTGGGCTCCGTCCTTCTGCAGGCGGAATCCGGTGATCACCTCATCAAAGATCAGAAGAGCTCCATGCTCCGTGCAGATCTCACGCAGTCCTTCCAAAAATCCCGGTTCCGGCAGAACCACTCCCATATTGGCGCCGACCGGTTCAACGATCACCGCAGCAATCTGATCCGGATTGTCTTCAAAGCGCTTTCTCACGTCGTCCAGATTGTTGTAATCCGCCGTCAGTGTATCTGCCGTGCAGCCTGCCGGTACACCGGCACTGCCGGGCTGTCCGGCCGTCATGACACCGGATCCCGCGGCAACAAGCATGCCATCACTGTGTCCATGATAGCAGCCGTTGAACTTGATGATCTTGTCGCGTCTGGTAAAGCCTCGCGCCGCGCGGATGGCACTCATCACGGCCTCTGTTCCGGAATTGACCATGCGGACCATCTCGATGGAGGGCACCATCTCGCAGATGAGTCTGGCCACTCTGCCCTCGATCTCCGTCGTTGCGCCGAAGCTGAGTCCCTTCGTCACGGCTTCCATGACAGCTTCACGGATATCGTGGTAATCATGTCCCAGGATCAGCGGTCCCCATGAGCCGATGAAATCTACGTAATCATTGCCGTCTTCATCGGTCATGTGGCTTCCCTTTCCGCTGCGGATAAACCGCGGCGTAGAACCGATGGACCGGAACGCGCGGACCGGACTGTTGACGCCGCCGGGGATATATTTCTTTGCTTCTTCAAAAAGTTCTTCCGAACGTGTCGTGTTCATGATATCTCCTCACTCATGACTGCGCCGGACCAAAGCCTCACCGCACTCCGGAGGCTCAGCCGATGATTCCTCTGTCAATGCAACCCGCCAGTTCCTGCGCATAATACGTCAGATAGATGTCGGAACCGGCGCGGAACGCACTGACTGCCGCCTCGCACATGATTCTCTCCTCATCGATCCAGCCCATCTTCGCAGCTGCCTTGATCATCGCGTATTCTCCGCTCACACTGTAGGATGCAATCGGAACGTTTACGGCTTCTCTTACGTCGCGGATCACATCGCCGAAGGCCATCGCCGGCTTTACCATGATGATGTCCGCTCCCTCTTCCACGTCCAGGAGCGCTTCCTTCACGCCCTCTCTGCGGTTGTGGAAATCCATCTGATAAGACTTACGGTCTCCGAATGCCGGAGCCGAGCCCGCCGCATCACGGAACGGACCGTAGAACGCGGACGCATACTTTACCGCATAGGACATGATCGGCGTCGTCTCGTGCCCATTTTCATCCAGCTTCCGCCGAATGGCACCGACACGGCCGTCCATCATATCGGACGGGGCGACCATGTCTGCTCCGGCCTCCACCTGAGAGAGCGCGATGCGGGCAAGGTAATCCAGTGTTGTATCGTTGTCCACTTCTTTTTCCTTCAGGATGCCGCAGTGACCATGAGAGGTGTACTCACACATGCAGACATCACCGATCAGGTACATCTCCGGGAAATGGCTGCAGAGCGCGCGGAAGCCCTTCTGCACGATACCATTCTCATCATAGGCGCCGCTGCCGACCTCGTCCTTATGATCGGGGATGCCGAACAGAATGACCTTATCCACTCCGGCCTTCAGGAGCTCCTCGGCTTTATAAAGGCACTGATCCACCGAATAGCGGTACTGTCCCTCCAGCGAAGGAATCTCTTCCTTCACGTTTTCTCCTTCCATGACGAACATCGGATAAACCAGTGAGGACTTGTCGATCCGGGTCTCCCGGACCATCTTCCGAAGGGTTTCTCCATAGCGCAGTCTGCGCGGTCTCTTTGTCATCTCCATCGCTAATTCACTTTCCTTTCCCTGTGTATATGCGGATTTCCGAAGTCCGGATCCCCGCATCCTGTTCCTTCATCCGCAGGCAGCCTTCTCCGCCGGAGATGCCGTCCCGTTTCATGAGGGACAGATTTACTGATATGATTCTGCCTCTGTCCCGGCAAACCGGAACATCCAGATCAAGCATGGTTCGGGGATTGTCAGAGCCGGCTTCGGTAAACCTCTCCCACCAGCTCTGCCAGACTGTCAATCGTCGCCTTCGCGGCAATGTGAATTCTCATTCCCGCTTTCTCCGCCTCAGCGGCAGTCTGTCTGCCAATGCAGCAGGCATCAATCCCGCTCACATCCATTCCTTCGGTCTGCGCCAGAAAACCGCGCACCGTCGATGCGCTGGTGAACACCGCCATGGTCTGCGGATGCTTTTCAAACTGGTCTCTCGTGGTGACTGCGCGGGTTTGCTCATAGATGGTATCATATATTGCAATATCTTCAAGACTGACATCCGGGATTTTGGCAATCTCGCGGACGATCTCCGGATTTCCCTTCTTCGCGCGCGGAAGAAGGATTCGCTCACCGCCGCGAAGAAGCGCCGCCAGTTCTCTGCCGAGATGCTCTCCATCATAGGTCTGCGGCATCAGATCGGGATAGATTCCCGCCTCTCCGAGAGCCCGGGCCGTTCCGGGACCGAGGGAGGCGATCTTCACGCCGGCCAGCTGCCGTACGTCTCTCTTCTCCTCTGCCAGTGCCTGTATAAAATACTTCACGCCGGCCGGGCTGGTGAATACGATCCACTGATACGAGTCAATGTGTTCTACCGCAAGCCGGAGCCGATCATTCTCCGTGATCCGCTCCGTGCGGATCGCCGGAATCTCGATGACTTCCGCTCCCTTTTCCCGGAGAACCTGGGTCAAACGGGAAGAACGGTCCTTGGGCCTTGTGATCACAACGCGGCAGCCGAACAGTTCCTTCTTCTCATACCAGGCAAACTGATCCGCCAGCCGGCAGACCTCACCGACGACGATGATCGCCGGCGTCAGATCCTTCTCCGCTGCGATCTGTTCCGGAAGATGGGCCAGATCCGAGACCAGCCGCCTCTGCTCCGCCGTCGTTCCCCGCGACAGGATCGCTGCAGGTGTCTCCGGACTCATGCCGCCGCCGATCAGTCCCTGGCAGATGTCTGCGGCTGCCGCAACTCCCATCAGAAATACCAGTGTGCCATGCAGCCGGACGAGTGCTTCAAAATCCATGTGGAGCGGTTCATCCGCCTTCTTGTGTCCGGTGATGATGTGAACAGAAGAAACGAAATCTCTGTGCGTCACCGGGATTCCGTTGTATGCCGGAACCGAGATGGCGGAAGTAATGCCCGGCACCACTTCAAACGGGATGCCATGCTCCGCCAGAAGCTGCAGTTCTTCGCCGCCTCTTCCAAACAGGAACGGATCTCCTCCCTTTAGACGCACGACCCTTTTTCCCTTCAGCGCTTCTTCCAGAAGAACCTGATTTGTCTGCTCCTGCCGAAGGATGTGATGGCTGGACCGCTTCCCCGCATTGATCAGCTGCGCGGAATCCGGCACCATCGTCAGAATTTCCGGGCTCACCAGCGCGTCGTAAACCACAACATCCGCGGCCTCAATTACCTGCTTTGCTCTTAATGTCAGCAGCCCGATGTCCGAAGGACCGGCTCCGACCAGCCAAACCTTACCTGTCATAGCAATTTCCTCCAGATCGGGCAGATTCAGGCAGCCTGGAAAGACGATCACCTCTGTCCGGTCTCCGTCTGTCCGGCATCCAATCTGTCTGGTTTTGTCTCATTCCTGTCCGTCCAGTTTCTGTTTCAGTTCTTCCGCAAGATCCCTGCCGATCTGCTGGGCATCTTCCCGGCTTCCCTGACGTCTCCCGGTCACAAATGTCCGGCGCTCCTCACTGTAATACAGAGCATGCAGCTTGAGCATATTTCCTTCGACCTTCGCGTGTGCAGCAATTGGCGAGCTGCATCCGCCGTCCAGCGCAATGATATAGCATCGCTCTGCTGCCGCGCAGTCTGCTGCCTCCGCATCCAGGAAACCGTTCAGGCAGGAATAGTCCTCTCCGGCGCGCCCCTGCAAGGCAAGAATTCCCTGGCAGGCGGCAGGAATCATCTCTTCCGTGGAGAAATACCGGCTGATCCTCTCCTGCAGACCAAGCCGCTTCAGACCCGCTGCAGCAAGAACCAGCGCACCGAACTGACCTTCGTCCAGTTTGCGAAGTCTCGTCTGCACATTTCCCCGGCATGTCTCGAAGGAAAGCTCCGGATAGAGGGCGTGTAGCTGCACCATGCGGCGAAGGCTGGAACATCCGACCGGACGGCTGCGGTCCCACTCCGAGCAGCCTGCCGGAAGAACAAGAACATCTCTGGGGTCCTCCCGCCGAGAATAGCCGATGATCGGAAGATCCGGCGCGATCTCCGTGGGAAGATCCTTCGCGCTGTGAACGGACAGGTCACTTCGGCCATCCCGCAGGGCGCGGTCCAGTTCCTTTACAAACAAACCCTTCCCGCCAATTTTATCCAGACGGCGGTCCAGTATGATATCGCCTGTCGTCTTCATTGTAATCAGCTCCGGGGTTGCCTCCGGCACACATCGGCGGAGATAGTCGATGACAATCTCCGCCTGAACAACAGCAAGCCGGCTCTCCCGGCTGCCGATTTTCACTGTCTGTTTCATACCGTCTTCCTGTTCTTTCTTTCTGATGGCCGCATCCTATAGATCCGTGTTCTTCAGAAACTCCCGTACGGCCTGCGCCGCGCGGCGGACTCTTCGATGATCGGAGCCGTCAGAGGTCATTCCCAGTATCAGAGAATCCTTCTGCATGATGGCCGGGAAGAAAAAATCACTGTCGTCCTGACATGATGCGTCATTGACCGGTATTCCCGCCAACCGGGCCTCATCCGCGATCTGCCGGTTAATGACAGGATCTTTTACCGCGGCCAGAATGAAAAAGCAGCCTTCGGCAGGATTGCCTGACCGGATCTCTCCTGCCCGGTACACCCGTTTTTTCCAGCGGATCCGGCCATCCGATACCATTTTCGCCAGTTCCTCAGTCAGCTCCGGGCTCACAACCAGGATCTGTGGGCCAAAACCCAGCAGAGTCTGGATTCTCCTCTGGGCGATCGCTCCCCCTCCGTACACCAGAATCTTACGATTTGACAAATCCACAAAGACCGGGAATTTCGGCCATGCCATGCCATCATCTGCCGATCGGTCCGCCTGCTGCAGACCGGTACCTGGATCGGTATTCAGGCCTTCTTTCCTCACACCGCCCGTCCTGTCTGCCGCCCGCTTTTCTTCCCGCATGCCGGCTCAGCCTTCCAGTGCCTCAAGGCACCGGCGGAATACATCAACACCCGCTTCATCCCGGATGGTGAACAGCATCTTGGCGATGACCTTGCCTGAGGCGGTTGTCGCTGCATCGTGGAGCATCTTCTCATTCTCTTCCGCCAGATTCAGCTTCTTCAGCGTCTTTCCCATACGCCACCAGGCTTCTTCTGCCTGCGCGTCGCCAATCTGCTGCACCTTGGGGATCAGATCCCGGCACTCATACCAGACCTTGAATTCATCAATCTCTGCGTCGAGAATTTCCTTTGCTTTCCGGATGCGCTCTTCCATCTCTTCCGACATCTCGATATGAAAGCTGTCAATGTCACGAAGGGTGATGTGAGGAAGATCCGCGACAGCCGCCTCAATATCGCGGGGAACTGCCAGATCAATATACATCTGATCCCGGTCAATATGCAGCGCCTTCACGTTCTCTGCCGTTATCGTAGCATTGGGGCTGTTCGTCGCGCTGACAAGGACGTCGCACTCCGGAAGCAGTTCATATCGCTTTCCATAATCGATGCGGTGGCATCCTGCCGGAATGTCAACGACTCCGCTCCGGTACTGGCGCACGGTCACCGTCACATCAGCTCCCTCCTTCATGAGAGCCGTCGCCGAGCGCTTTCCCATCTCCCCATTGCCGATAACCAGGCATTTCTTTCCCTGGAAAGAATATCCTCTGGCTTTCATCTCGCGCACAGCCTGCTCGATGGCGGAGACATTCGCCATACTCGTCTGCATCCCTGTCTTGACCTTCTTGGAGCCGGTGATGGCCATGCGGAACAGTGTTTCCAGAACAGAGTCCGTACAGTAAGCTTCTCTGGCATCCTTCAGAGCCGTCTTGACCTGAGTCAGGATCTGATCTTCACAGAGAATGGCGGATTTCAGGCCGCTGGTCAGATAGAACAGATGGTGAATGGCCTCTTCCCCTTCCCGGCGCACGAACATATCCCGGTATTCCTCCGGGTCCCTGTTTTTCCACTGACAGAGCATCTCATAAAGCGGCACTCTGACGCCCGGTTCCGCGTGCACCCAGATCTCCATGCGATTGCAGGTCGAGAGGATGATGCATCCGAGGACTCCGGGATACTCCTTCACCTTCTCCATGGCCTCGGCGCCAATGGTCTTGCGGAACGAAAAGATCTCGCGGATGTTGACCGGAGCCAGGCTGTGATCGGTGCCTATCATCTGAATGTTGATCATCTCACGTCCTTCTTTCCCATCCCGCGGGACGGATCCATCTGATACAGCAGCGCGTTGCATATAGCTGCCGCCACATTGCTGCCTCCCTTCCTTCCGCGCGCCACAATCGCGGGGACGTCCGTCTCCAGAATCAGTTCCTTCGATGCGACCACATTCACAAAGCCGACCGGTACGCCGATGATCAGGCGAGGACGCAGTACTCCGTTCAGGATCAGGTCATGAAGGGTCACAAGGGCAGTCGGGGCATTACCGATGGCAAAGATCAGCGGACGGTCCAGAGTGGCCGCTTTCTCCATGCTGCAGGAAGCCCGCGTGGTGTGCTTCTCCCGTGCCGCTGCGGCAACATCCGGATCGGACATAAAACAGAACGCCTCTCCTCCGAACTCGGCAAGGACCTTCTTGTTGATCCCAGACCGGGCCATCTGCGTATCTGTCACAATGCAGGCGCCGTCACGGATTGCCTGTTTCGCCTTTTCCACTACATTTTCCGTAAATACCAAATTATCCGCGTAATCAAAATCCGCCGTTGTGTGAATCACCCGCTTGACAATCGGCGCAATCTCTTCCGGGAACGTGCGGCCGCCCAGTTCCTCGGTGATGATCTCAAAGCTTCTCTTCTCAATGTCTGCGGGAAGGACGTTCTCCAGCTGCGTCTTCATCTGACTTCTACCCCCTGATTCAGTATGTCATAGATCTTATCCATATCCATGTATTTGCGCATTTCCCTTGCGAGGATATCGTACTGCTCCTGCTTGTACGCATCATAATCGGTCATGCCGATCTCCTCGAGGGAAAGACCGCGCTTAGCGGCCAGCGCCTGGATGACTGCCTCCGCGATCTCCGGTCGGTCGAAGAATCCGTGAATGTATGATCCGTAGACATTGTCCCCATAACCGCCGTCCTGCTTGGTCTCCCCGGTAACGGTATCTGTGA
>CADBOY010000228.1 GCA_902796405.1 uncultured Lachnospiraceae bacterium
AAGAAGCAGCAGAGGACGCCTCCGACAGCAGCACGCTGCCGGATTTGAACGTACCCCTGCCGGCCACCAGCTCACTGGCTGCCAGCGGAAATGCAGGCTTCGGCGGAGATTCCCTGCAGCAGTACATGAGGGAAATCGGAGAAATCCCCAGACTCACACCGGAAGAAGAAAAAGAACTCGCCAAACGCATGTCCGAAGGCGATGAATCAGCCAAAGAACGGCTGATCAGCGCAAACCTCCGTCTCGTCGTCAGCATCGCACGTCGGTATACCGGACGCGGCCTTAGCTTCATGGATCTGATTGAAGAAGGAAATCTCGGCCTTATCCGCGGAATCGAGCGATTTGACTACACACTGGGCAACCGGCTCAGCACCTACGTCACCTGGTGGATCCGCCAGGCCATCACCCGGGCACTCGCCGACAAAGGACACACCATCCGGCTCCCCGTTCACATCGTAGAGAAAGTCAACCGGATTCGAACCGAGCACCGAAACATGACCCAGGAACTCGGCCGGGAACCAACCATGGAAGAGCTGGCCAAACGGCTGAACATGTCCACGGAGTACCTGACCGATATCCTCTCCAGTGCCCAGAATCCAGCCTCACTGGAAACACCAGTCGGAGAAGAAGCAGACTCCAGCCTCGGAGACTTCGTCGCAGATGACACAACGGTGACCCCGGAAGAGAACGCGGAACAGGTCATGCTGAGCGAACAGCTCAGCAAAGCCATGGGAGGACTCACCGAACGAGAACGAAATGTACTTCTGATGCGCTACGGCTTCGGAGAATACGAACCCATGACACTCGAACAGATCGGCGACCGCCTGGGCGTAACCAGAGAGCGCATACGGCAGATCGAAATGCGCGCAGAGCGGAAACTGCGAGTCCGTCTCCGCGGCAAAGTATAAAACACACCCATGCCCGCGTGCCGCCCACACCAGCCGAGCACCGGCACAGTGCCTTCCCGGTTCATTCATTTAATACCACCCCACCGGCCCCATCCAACCGGAAGCCATAAAGAAACCCTGCCAGGCGCGGGTAGCGACAGCGTCGCGCCACGGCAGGGTTCTTCTATGGCGCAGGTTTTCATGCCCGCGTGCCGTCCGCACCAGCTCACCGGCAAATTACATCTCACTCAACATCAGCACCAACCCATCGGTCCCATCCGCCCGGAAGCCATAAAGAAACCCTGCCAGGCGCGGGTAGCGACAGCGTCGCGCCCCGGCAGGGTTCTTCTATGGCGCAGGTTTTCATGCCCGCGTGCCGTCCGCACCAGCCAATCGGCAAAGCACATCCCGCTTACCGTTCGCACCAGCCCGCCGACACCCCCCAGTTCCGCATCACAGCAGCACAAACTCACTCCCACGCACCGCAAACGCCCGCGCCCCAAGATCCTCAATCCCAGCACGCCCCGACGTCGCCTCCGTAACCTCACGAACAAACGCATCCACATCCCCCTCCGGAATCAAATACAAAACCCGAACATCCGCCCCATAATCACACCGATACGGCCGCAGCCCCGCATTCCCCGCAAGATACTGAATCTTCCCAATACTGTTGTAGTCACAGATCACCCGCAGCAGCCGCCCCGGAATCCGCTCCAGCACAACACTGGCATCAAGCCCCGCACGCGCCGCCCGGCCATAAGCACGAACCAGCCCACCCGTACCAAGAAGCACACCACCAAAATACCGCGTCACCACAATACAGGCATCCCGCACCCCGGAACCAGTCAGCACATCCAGAATCGGACGCCCCGCCGTACCAGACGGCTCCCCATCATCACTGCAGCGGCTGACCTTACTGCCAGCCCCGATCACAAACGCCGAACAATGATGCCCCGCATCCCAGTACTTTTTGCGAACCGATTCAATAAACGCCGAAGCCTCCTTCTCACTGTGCACCGCAGAAACCGCAGCGATAAACCGCGACTTCTTCTCCACGATCTCGCCCTCCCCACCCTGATCAATAATCTTCGGATAATCAGACATGATACCTCCTCACGACTTTTGCAGAAACAGACCGGCAAACCCATCTCCGCCCACGAAACCAGCACGCAAAACAGCCATACATAAACACAATATCCCCCTCATTTTATCATATCCATACCCCCACGCCACCAGAAAGAACAGAAAGCTCTCAAAAACAGAAAATCGCCGCCTGAACCGCTCAATAACAGTGCAACCAAAGCCACAAGAGGACGGCCGCTCACAACAGTATAACAGTCAGCGCAAACACATGAAAATACGTGCATCCCGGCGCATCTGCCTAAGGAAAAAGGCTTGCATTTCTCCCTTCTGCGATTTACAATAACTCCGTTTAACATAGACAGTGGTATAAGGAAAATTCCGGCACGACAGCACGGAAAGTCAGGAGAAAACGCATGGTACGTGAAGATATTCGAAACGTAGCAATCATCGCCCACGTCGATCACGGCAAAACCACCCTGGTCGATGAACTGCTGAAGCAGAGCGGCGTATTCCGCGAAAACCAGGAAGTGCAGGAGCGCGTCATGGACTCCAATGCCATCGAGCGCGAGCGCGGCATCACCATCCTCTCCAAGAACACAGCAGTCACCTACAAAGGTGTCAAGATCAATATCGTAGACACTCCCGGACATGCCGATTTCGGCGGCGAAGTCGAGCGAGTCCTGAAGATGGTAGACGGCGTCATTCTCGTCGTCGATGCCTTCGAAGGGCCGATGCCGCAGACCCGCTTCGTCCTGCAGAAAGCGCTGGCCCTCGATCTGCCCGCCGTCGTCTGCATCAACAAGGTAGACCGCCCCGATGCCCGTCCCGAAGCCGTCGTTGATGAAGTGCTCGAACTCTTCATGGACCTCGACGCCAGCGACGAGCAGCTCGATTGCCCCTTCGTCTTCGCCTCGGCAAAAGCCGGATGGGCCGCCAAGAGCCTCGACGATCCCCGCGTCAACATGGTCCCCCTGTTTGAGACCATCCTGGACTACATCCCCGCGCCGGAAGGAGATCCCGACGCAGATACGCAGGTCCTGATCAGCACCATTGACTACAACGAATACGTTGGCCGCATCGGCATCGGCAAGATCAGCAACGGCAGCCTCAGCGTCAATCAGGACGTTGTCCTGGTCAATCATCACGATCCCGACAAAGCCGAGAACGTGAAGATCAGCAAGCTGTACGAATTTGACGGACTCAACCGCGTGGAAGTGTGCAAAGCAGAGATCGGCTCCATCGTCGCCATTTCCGGAATCCCGGACATCCGCATCGGCGATACGGTCTGTTCCCCGGAGAATCCGCAACCCATCCCGTTCCAGAAGATTTCCGAGCCGACCATCTCGATGAATTTCATGGTCAATGACAGCCCGTTCGCCGGACAAGAAGGAAAGTATGTCACCTCCCGTCACCTGCGCGACCGCCTGTTCCGCGAACTCAACACCGACGTCAGCCTGCGTGTCGAGGAGACGGACAGCCCTGACTGCTTCAAGGTATCCGGCCGCGGCGAGCTGCATCTGTCCGTGCTGATCGAGAATATGCGCCGCGAAGGATTTGAATTCGCCGTGTCGAAGGCAGAGGTGATCTACAAGACCGATGCCCACGGCAAGCCCCTTGAGCCGATGGAGCGCGTCTACGTCGACGTGCCGGACGAGTATTCCGGCGCCGTCATCGACAAGCTCTCCCGCCGCAAGGGCGAACTGCAGAACATGAACCCCGGTCAGAGCGGCACGACAAGACTGGAATTCTCCATCCCGTCCCGCGGCCTGATCGGATACAGAGATGAATTCATGACCGACACGAAGGGCAATGGTGTCATCAACCAGCTCTTCGATGGATATGCCCCGTATAAGGGCGAGATTGCCTACCGCTCGCAGGGCTCACTGATCGCGTATGAGACCGGCGTCGCCTCCGCCTACGGCATCTTCAATGCACAGAGCCGCGGCCTGATGTTCGTGGTTCCGGGAGACAAGGTCTACTCCGGTATGGTAGTCGGTCAGAATGGCAAGCCTCAGGATGTCGAGGTCAATGTCTGCAAGACCAAGCATCTGACCAATACCCGTTCCTCGGGCGCCGATGATGCACTGAAGCTGGTCCCGGCCAAGATCATGAGCCTGGAGCAGGCGATGGAGTTCATCGAGACGGATGAGCTTCTGGAGATTACCCCGGATAACCTCCGGATCCGCAAGAGAATCCTCGATCCCACGAAGAGAAAGAGAGATCAGATCCGCCGGAAGGGAAACTGAGTGGCATTGTCCGGATGAAAGCAGGATGTTTCACTGACGCATCTTGATAACAGGAAAGAGAAGACCTCTGAACCGAATTTCCGGCTCAGAGGTCTTTCACATACGGCGTCAGTACAGTGGATTCCGCCGATGTAACAGAGACGGTAAGCCACGATCCGGCGGACACAGCACCAAAGAGCGCACAGTGAATCCCACCAATGTAACAGAGCAGGCAGGGACGGTGAGAATATGGCTGCGAAAATAACAATATCGGTTCAAAAAAAGCCGCAGGGAAGAGGTTCCCTGCTCCTGGTTTATACGGCGCTGTTTGCCATAGCAGCGGGATTTACCCTGGGAATGTTCCGCTTTTATGGAAGATCCATGATCTGGGATCCGGATGGATGGGACCAGCATTATCCAGCACTCATATACTACTCCCGCTGGCTGCGCACCATCGCTAAGGAGCTGCTGGTCCATCACAGGCTGTCGGTTCCCACGTACAGCTTCAGCATCGGGTATGGCGCAGATATTCTCACTACGCTGTCCTATTACGTAATCGGAGATCCCTTTACGATTTTCTCCGCGCTGGTTCCTGTGCGGTATATACGCTGGTATTATGACGGAATGATCGTCTTCCGGGCGTGGGCATCCGGCGCGGCTTTCCTGATGTTCCTGGATTACATGAGACGCCGCCCGGCGAAAACCGGTGCAGGGAACGTGAGTCGGACAGCCATGATCGCAGCCGCGCTGATCTACTCGCTCAACGGCTTTGCCATAGTCGGAATGAAGCACCCGTATTTCCTGAATCCCATCATCTGGTTTCCCCTGCTTCTTCTGGGTGTGGAGAAGATACTGGACGGCAAAGGGCCGCTTCCCTTCATCTTTGCCGTGTTCCTGGCCTCTGTCAGCAATTTTTACTTCCTGTACATGCTGTGTATCCTGACGCTGGCCTATGCTATATGGAAGACAATACTTCGCTTCCCGCGCGGTCAGAGGAAAGAAGGAGCACGAAAGTTCGCGGTGATTGCAGGAAGCGCTCTGACCGGTCTGGCTATGAGCATGCTGATCCTTCTTCC
>CADBOY010000229.1 GCA_902796405.1 uncultured Lachnospiraceae bacterium
AAAGTCTCATAGAGATCCGCAATCTCCGCGCCGGGGACTTCTCCCCGATGTTCCTCAATCCAGATCCGGATCACACTGCTCATCCCATTGCCGTAATACCGGGCAAAGATCTCCGGCCTCAGCAGCCGGCTGGTGTGCGCGGAATGAATCGGATTGACCCGAAATGCTTCCTCCCAAAGGAGGGAAGCGTGACGGTCCACCATCTCATCGAACGCATTCTGCCCCTTTACCCGGAATGCGCGCCGGTAGAATTCCTTATCCTGCTCAATCGCGGCAAAGCAGCTGCGCAGTGCCTCTTTTTCCTTGTTGCTGCGCACGAGCTCCACCGCTTTGTCAAATACATCCCGCTGCAGGATGTATTCGAGCACATCATATTTGTCCTGAAAATGGTAATAGAATGTCGGGCGGATCACTCCCGCCTGATCCGTGATATTTTTGATCGTGATTTTTTCAAAATCCTTGTGAAGCATCAGATCATGGAAGTTTTCCGCTAGAAGTTCCTTGGTCAGTTTATTCTTTTCCATAATTCCCCAGGCCAGACTTCCGGCTGCCTCCCCGCTGTTGCACAGAATAAGGCAGCTTATACAAGATAATTCACCAGGATCTCCACACCGGAGATCATCAGCAGCACGCCGCCGATCTGATAGGCAATGCGCCTCTTCTCACATCCGATCCAGTAGCCCATATAGATGCCGGCGATCACCGCCAGAGCAGTAACAACGGCAAAACAGATCGAAGATTCCAGAACCTCCGTGCCAAGGAAAGCCATGCCGAGACCGACCAGGAATGCGTCGAGACTGGCTAAAAGCGCCAGAATCAGAGCATCGCTGAGGCGGTATCCTTCCTCTTTGCGGCGCTCCACCAGCTGCTCCGCATTGTACGCCTTAAAGAGCATATATGCGCCAATCCCGATGAAGATCATGCAGGTAAAAACCCGCCCGAAACGGGTAATCTGCTCCTGCGCGATCCGGAATACCGGAAGCAGAACCAGGTAGTGCCCGATCAGAAAAACCATCACCTGCCAGAGCCCCACAATAACCGAAGCGCCAATCACCCAGGATTTCCGGATTGTCTGCAGCATGGCTCCCCAGCAGATGGTAACTGCAAGAATATTCAGTGATATGCCGATTGATACCATTAATATTTCCCAGAAATGCAAGATATTCCCTCCCGCTGCTGCGTTGTTCCTTATAGCAGCAGCTGCTGTCTGAACGACCTGTCCATACCCCCTTATCTTATCACAGGAACGATACGGGAAAATCTTACATTTACCGAGATTTGTCTGGAATTATGCCTTCTCCTGTCATGGATCTCTTCCCCGTACAGGCCCCGGCAAATCCGTTGGGGCACTGATACCTCATAAATCCGTTGGGCGCTGATGCCTCTTAAATCCGGCGGATTACAGATTCTCCTGCACATTCTGTTCCGCCGCAGCGGCATCCAGCATCTCATCGCGCATCTCATGCAGCAGTTTATAATAGAAAGCCTGTCCGCCGCGCACCAGCACATAACGATGCCCCTCATTGCGGAGCTGCTGCCGGCCATAGCTGCAGTTGATCACATCTTCTTCATGATAGACCCTCCATCTCCCGTCTTCCGAAGCGCCATCCGCAGGGGCGAATCCGGCGGGAAAGATCCAGACCCCGGGGCGCTCATCCCAC
This sequence comes from uncultured Lachnospiraceae bacterium, assembly GCA_902796405.1. GTDB lineage: Bacteria > Bacillota > Clostridia > Lachnospirales > Lachnospiraceae > UBA3305. The sequence goes on from CADBOY010000229.1 coordinate 1,662, forward strand.
GAGATTCCCAGTCCTTCGGCAACTGCCTTGCCGGCATCCAGATCTCCGGTATAGATATGCGTGTAGCGGCCGGCCATTCTGGTGAAATCGTAGACGCGGAATTTCTCCAGCCATTCCTCATTCAGCCAGCCATTGTCGGTGCTGGGCGAAAAGAACAGGCAGACCGGAAAAGTGCGCCTTCCGCTCTGAATCAGGTCAATGACCTTGTCAATCCCTCGATCACGAAGAATCCGGCGTGACGTGGAGCAGTACCTGACATCGAAGACCCCGATCCGGTCAGCGATATTGGAATAAAAGCGAGGGCAGCTGAAATACCGGTTCAGATAGCCGAAGCGTTCATCTGCCACTGCATAGGAATTGTCCACCAGAAGCATCTGGCGCCCATCGCCGGCAAGCCAGCAGACCGCTTCTACCAGCCAGACCTGGCCAGGTGCCTCCAGATCAATATTCGACGCTCTCATCGACCAGAAATCCCGCTCCGGTTCATAATTGAAATTAATCTGATAGCCGAGGATATTCCGCTCAAAACTCTCCGGCTGGTGCGGAAAACTGCGGAACAGCCGGCCGTACTTCTCATTCAGCCACTGAAAGGTGAGGCGCCCCGCCTCCAGGCAGGCCTCATGCCGTTCCATCCGGAACGTACTGAGATTGACCTTCGCATGAAATACCGACGTGCGGCGCAGTGGCTCCATCTGGCGGAAGGAAACTTCCTCGCCAAACTGCTCATTTCCATCATCAAACACATCTTTGTCATCAAAGAGCTTCGTGAGCCGGTCGTCATGGATCACGGCCCGGTTGATCAGCGCAGCAATGGTGTTGACATTGATCGGCACACGCCGGGGCAGCCGGAACAGTTCATCGATCAGGACCTGGCGGTCCGTCTTGAACAGAATCTTTCCGATATTGTTCTCGCCCTTGTCCTCGTCCAGGATCTGTTCCAGCTCAGGGTACATCGGAACCTCCTGCATCTTCAGGCGGTAATGTGCCTTCATCATGCCGGACCAGTTGCCATCCTTATACAGATCATGTCCCAGATTTTCAAACAGCGTCACCAGCGACTTGTCACACAGCTCCAGCGTGGCAAGAATGCTGTTGAAGTACCTGGCAAAGCTCACGCGGCCTTCCCAGAGTTCGCCGCCCTTGTACTTCATATCGTGCTCAATCTCATGCCATCCTTCGAAGAACACCGTCTTGAGCTGGATCTCAAAGGTATCGTCGATCGCCATATCCCATGTGTCATCCGTAATCAGCTTGCGCAGATACATGGGCAGGCGGAACACGCCATTGATCTTCACCGGCTTGAACTCCGCTTCCGTCTGTTCGGAACGGGACCACTCTACCAGAGAGAACATCTCCGCCAGGAATTTCTGGCATACATGAAGATCATCCTCAAAATAGACGTCAATGCGAAGGCCGATGAGGTCCTGAATCTTTTTCTTTTCGCCGTAATCCTTGATCTGGTATTTTCTGGCGAGAGAATTCGCTGTTTTGATGCGCGAAAAGATGCGGTAGTAAAGGCCGCACTGCTTCAGCCGCTCTTCCACCAGATGCCGCAGTTCCACTTCCACGATGGCCGGCACCTTCACGCGGCTTTCGATCTCTTCTCTTGTGAATGTCACCTTATCCATGCTGTCACCACCCAATATCCGTCAATTTTCTTCGTCAGCTCATCTCTTCTTCTATAACAGTCAGTCCGGAAAAGTGAAACTTTCTTCTCATTTTAAAAATGACTGCGGCGCAGACCAGGCTGCACGCAGTCATCGGAATCCTCCCGCAGGCAGAAATCAATAACCACGTCTCCGGATGATCGGAACGCAGGTTCGGATTCTGCTCCAGCGGCTGTGATAGTGCTTTCCTCCCACTACCTGATAGGTGCGGACCTGGATAAAATATCGTCGGCCTGCCCGCATACCGCGCAGCGTCTTGCTCACGACACCGGCCCCTTTCACGTGACAGAGTTTTGCTTTCTTCATGCTCTGTTTCTGGGAATACCGGATCTCATACCCGGTGACTCCGCTCTTCGGCTTCCACCAGAGCGTGATTCCCTTCGTGATGATCGCGCGAAGATTCGTAAACTGTGTTTTCGGCGGACGGACCTGCACCGTGACGACCTTACTGGTCTTACGGTAATTCTTCGTCTTCTGTACCGTAATGGTGATGTGCGCGGTTCCCGGTTTGCGTATGGTCACCAGGCCGTCACGGGAGACCGTCGCTGTTTTTGTCCGGTCCGACCGGTAGGAGATCGTCCCCTTGTCCCCGGCCTGGTAGCCGGAGGTCACCACGGCATTCAGACGAACGCTTGACCCGTAGCGCACCCTCTCGAAATCTCCATGGGAGCTGATCTGGGCTTCCGGCTTATAGATGTGGAACTGCTTCATCGCCGTCCCGCGATAACCGCCGGCATTTCCCGGAACCGCTGTGACTACGATCTGTGCGTTTCCTGCATTCACATTATTCCGGTAAGCGACGGTATAATCGGTTCCCTCTTTCAGCGTCTGCGCTCCATGGGTCACCGTTACTGCCGGTTTCTGCGCACTGCCGTTATACGTATGTCTCTGGCTGGAAATGGTCACCTGACAGGAGCTGAGCTCAACCGGAGCGACAATATCTGTCTTTACGTTTTCCTGTGCCGCAGCCGGTGAAGCGGCATTGGCCCGGCTCGCCGGAGCGAAGGAGACAGCAGCCAGAATCATCAGATAAGCTGCCAGATGATATGATTTCATTCCTGACCTTCCTCTGCGTCCGCTTCTCCGTTGTCGAGCAGCGGACCATTTTTCTTGTCCACATAGAGAATGCCGTGAAGATGGTCGTTCTCATGCTGAATGCAGCGCGCGAGGAGTCCCTCCGCTTCCATCTCATGTGTCTCCATGTCCACATCCTGATAGCGGACGCGGATGTGCGCCGCTCTTGTCACGGAGGCATGCTTCCCCGGCACCGACAGACATCCTTCCATATCGGTGGACTCTCCGTCCGCCTCCAGGATCTCCGGATTGACCATGACGAAAAGCTGATTTCTCTCCTCCGACACATCAATTACAAACATCTGCTTGAGAATTCCTACCTGCGGGGCTGCCAGCCCGCAGCCGTCATTTGCGTACATGGTCTCGCCCATATCGGCGAGAACCGACCGCAGATGCGGTGTCATCTCCTTGACTGGCTTGCTCTCCTTGCGAAGGATATCATCTCCGATACTGCGGATGTTTCTTAAACCCATTTGTCCCGCTTCCCTTCCGTTGTGTTCCCCATAAAACCGCGTCTGTCCCCGGCGGCTGCCCGGCAGGAGGATCCTGCCTGCACTCCGCTTTTACGATAATCCTTATCCGCAGCGTGGTTCTCTGCTATCGATCATAGGTTACACGATACAATCTCATTTGTCAATTTTCCCGCTTCTTCGGCCTTCCGGCTGACCGGTCACGGACATGCTTCATTCTGCGCATCAGGCAGTCTGTCCCGCCATCCCGGCCACGGATCCGCACCGGCGGAAGCACCTACAGGAGATCCGCCTGAACCGGACAAAATGCCGTCTCATTGACGTAGTCGCGAATGCGCCGCAGCACAGCCTCATCTGGATGCTTCACATAGATCTGCTTGC
>CADBOY010000230.1 GCA_902796405.1 uncultured Lachnospiraceae bacterium
GGTGGATATCCGGAGCTCTTCGCGGAGAAGCTTTCGCAGAACCGGAATATGCTAAGTGAGGTTCGCACCGCCCTTGCGTCCGGTATACCCTGTCTGGCGGAGTGCGGCGGTTTTATGTATCTGCACGAGGAACTCGTGACGAAGGAAGGGAAGACCTTTCCGATGGTCGGAGCGGTTCCGGGAAAGACCTGGTGGACCGGGAAACTGGGCGGCCGGTTCGGATATATCACCATCACGGCGAGGAAAGCGCAGATGCTTGGTCCTGCCGGCACGCAGATTCGCGCGCATGAATTCCATTACTTTGAGAGCGATTCCTGCGGTGAGGATTTTCATGCGAAGAAGCCGGGAGGAAACCGTGAGTGGGAGTGCATGCACGCGAATGCTCACAGTATCCTCGGCTATCCGCATCTGTACTATCCCTCGTGTCCGGAGGCGGCATGGAATTTCCTGCGCGCCTGTGCTGCTTATCGGTAGTCTGTCACCGATTCATGCCGATATCCGGCAATGGATCGACATCGGATCATAGATCCTGCGGTGCGAGGGACAGTGGTTCACAGTAATGGCGCTGGCATATACGCTGCCAGCCAGAAGAAAGGAAAACGGTCATCATGGATTTAACAGAAGCGATACAGAATATTCAGCCGCTTGATTCACAGGCGATGGAAGCGTCCTGGAAACACTGGGACAGTATCGCGAAGCCTCTTCGCAGTCTGGGTAAGCTGGAAGAGACCGTCGTGAAGATTGCCGGAATGCAGCGCACGCCTCAGGTCGATGTGAAGAACAAGGAGCTCATTGTCATGTGCGCCGACAACGGTGTCGTTGCCGAGGGAATCTCACAGACCGGCCAGGATGTGACCGCTGTTGTCGCGGAGAATTTTCTGGATGACCGGACCTGTACTGCTCTGATGGCGAAGGAGTGCGGCGCAGCACTGGTTCCTGTGGATATCGGTATGGTCAAGGATACCAGAGTGGATCACTCGGATAAAGTAGCTTATGGCACGAAGGATTTCCTGAAAGAACCGGCGATGACAAGGGCGCAGGCCATACAGGCCATTGAGGTCGGCATTCATCGGGCGGAAAAGGCGAAGCAGGATGGCTACCGCATGCTGGCTACCGGTGAGATGGGCATCGGGAATACTACGACGAGCAGCGCTGTGGTCTCCGTGCTCCTGGACGTGCCGGTTGAGACCGTGACCGGTAAGGGGGCAGGCCTCTCGAATGCCGCTTTGTCTCATAAGTGTGATGTGATCCGGGAGGCAGTCCGCAAGCACCGTCCGGACCCGAATGATGCGCTGGATGTTCTCTCGAAGGTGGGCGGTTTCGATATTGCCGGTATGGCCGGTGTCTGCCTCGGCGGAGCCGCTCTGGGCATGCCGGTGGTGATCGATGGGTTTATCTCCGCCGCGGCAGCCATCACCGCACAGCACATCCGCCCGCAGGTGACGGATTATCTGCTGGCCTCGCATGTGTCCGGGGAGCCTGCCAGCGAGCTCCTGATTGAGAAGCTCGGCCTGGATCCCTGGCTTCACTGCAACATGCGTCTGGGTGAAGGTTCCGGCGCCGTGGCGATGTTCCCGATTCTTGACATGGCGCTGAAAGTGTACTATAGTATGGCAACCTTTGAGGGAATTCACATTGAGGCATATCAACCGCTGTAAGGGCTGAGTAAGAGGGATGCATCTATGCTGATTACCGTGACGGGCGGAAGCGGCAGCGGGAAATCCGCCTATGCGGAGAAACGTGCCGGCATTCTGGAGCCTGAGGATAAAGTCTATATCGCGACGATGGAGCCATATGACGAGGAGAGCTTCCGCCGGATTGACCGGCATCGCCGGATGCGTGCGGGATCACACTACCGCACGATCGAGTGCTACCGGCATCTGGAGCAGGTAAATCCCGGCGAGAAGGCAACGGTCCTTCTCGAGTGCATGTCGAATCTGGTGGCCAATGAGATGTTCTCACCAGAAGGGCGCGGGCATGAGAGTGCCACGGCTATTCTGGAAGGACTTCACCATCTTGCGTCATCCTGCCGGAATCTGGTTGTCGTTACCAACAATGTATTTGATGCCGGCCATGCAGCGGAAGAAAGTTCGGAAGAATATCTGGGCATGCTGGGGCAGATCAACCGGGGCCTGGCAGAGATGTCGGATGAGATGATCGATGTGATCTGCGGCGTGCCGGTTCCGCTGAAGCTGGCAGCGCCGGAATATGGCAGAGAGGGCGTGCCTTCAGAGGGAGATTCTGGAATGATTCTGATTACAGGCGGCGCTTATCAGGGCGCAGAACATTGGGCGCAGGAGCTGGCAGCCCGGGAATATGCTGGTTCATCGGAGAAACCAGTGACTGCCGACGGAAGAACGGCCAGCGACGAAGAGATGCGCAGCGCCCAGGTTCTCTGCTATTTTCAGGAATGGATACGGCGCGTGATGCAGCGCGGCGGGAATATCGATGCGGAGCTGGATCTTCTGCTGAAGGCGGGCACGGACCGGATCATCGCGACGCAGGAGCTCGGGTGCGGCCTCGTTCCGGTAGATGCCTTCGAGCGGCAGTACCGCGAGAAGAATGGCCGAATCTCCTGCCGGCTGGCGGAGATGTCAGATGCGGTGTATCGCGTCACCTGCGGCATCCCGCAGAAGATCCGCTGAGGCAAAGCAATTCCCACATGATGCTGACGGCGGGTGGTTCCCGCCGGAACGAGCATCCGAAGATTCTTTCTTAAGATCATGCTGCTGCCAGCGGGCGGCGTATACGGCAGCGCTGCCCGCGCTGCCTGGAGGCACGAAAGCTATGTTTATTCTGTATTCCTCCGCGGCCCTTGTACTTGGCTGCCTGATTGACCGGATTGTGGGAGATCCACATGGGCTGTGGCACCCGGTGCAGGGAATCGGATGGCTGATCACCAGATGGGAGAGTTTCTTAAGAAAGCGCTTCCCCAGCACTCCCGAAGGAGAACGGCATGCCGGAACGCTCATGGTGTTCCTCGTGATTGCCTGTACGCTGCTTCCGTCCGGCCTGATTCTGCTGCTCTGTTCCCGGATTCATCCCATGCTTGGTCTGCTGGTAGAAGCCCTGTTCTGCGGCTGGCTGATTGCGGCAAGAAGTCTGGAAAAAGAGACCCGGCGGGTGACGGATGCCCTGAATCAGAGCCTGGATGAAGGACGGCGCGCCGTTTCCATGGTAGTCGGAAGAGATACTGAAAACCTGTCAGAGGAAGGCGTGGTTCGGGCAGCGGTCGAGACGGTCGCTGAAAATACATCCGATGGCGTGATTGCCCCGATGTTCTGGATGGCGATCGGGGGTGCATGGTTCGGCTTCTTCTACAAAGCGGTGAATACGATGGATTCCATGGTCGGATACAAGAATGACAGATACCTGAATTTCGGCAGATCCGCTGCTTTATTTGATGATGTGGTGAACTTCATTCCTGCCCGGATTTCCGGACTGCTGATGGTTCTTGCCGCCCGGATCCTGCCAGGATTCGATGGCAGAAACGCGCGCCGGATCTATTTCCGGGACCGGTTCAACCACGCCAGCCCGAATTCTGCGCAGACCGAGGCCGTCATGGCTGGTGCGCTGGATGTTCAGCTTGCCGGTGATGCGTATTACTTTGGGAAGCTCGTGAAGAAGAAGACAATTGGGGATCCGATCCGGAGCATCGAGAGAGAGGATATTGTCCGGGCACATCGTCTTATGTATATGACGGAGCTCCTTGCGCTGATTCTGTTTACCGGAATCAAGCTGCTGATCTTTGCTCTGGTAAGCATGGCGGCTTGACTTGCCGCCGGAGTATGGGGATTCGATGCGCGATTCCAGCCGCCGTCAGGCAGGCTGTTGGCGCATTCGAATATCAGCGGCGATGGTTCCGACTGTCGAAGGGACAGATCCATGCCGCGAAAGTATGCATTTGTATATTTCGCCGCGATGATGCCGCGGCATAATAAGAGGTAGAAAAGTTGATTCACAAGCATGGTGGAGACGTGTACAGCCACAAGGTCAGGCTCGATTACTCCACAAATCTGAATTTTCTGGGAATGCCGGAGAGCGTAAGAAAAGCCGCCTGTGAGGGAGTCGGATTTTCGGAGCATTATCCGGATGTAGAATGCCGGGACCTTCGGCGCGCTGTATCTTTGCAGGAGGGTGTACCGGAGAGCAGTCTGGTCTTCGGAAATGGAGCCGCAGATCTGATCTATGCGGCAGTGCTGGCGGATAAACCGAAAAAAGCGGTGCTCTGTGCACCGACATTTCATGAATACGGACAGGCGCTTCGGACCGTAGGATGCCGGACGGAGACGGTATTTCTGAAAGAGGAGAATGCCTTCCGTTACACGGAAACGATTCTGGATGCGCTGACGGACGATACGGATATGCTGATTATCTGCAATCCGAACAATCCTACGGGGCAGCCACTTCCCCGAAAGCTTCTTCTGAAAATCCTCAGTGTCTGCCGGGAGCGGAATATCCGCTTCCTTCTGGATGAGTGCTTTGTGGATTTTATGGATGATCCGGCAGCGGCAACCGCGAAACCGTACCTTGCAGAACATCCGGAGCTTTTTATCCTGAAGGCATTCACCAAGATATATTGTATGCCGGGTCTGCGGCTCGGGTACGGAATCTGCTCTGACGCTCTGTTCCTGCGGCGGCTGACCGAATACCACCAGCCATGGAATGTCTCCATTCCTGCGCAGCGCGCCGGAGTGGCTGCCTGCGGAGAACAGGAATATGTCCGGCATTTCCGCAGCCTGCTGGCAGAGGAGAAGACCTGGTTCCCGGATGCGCTGGCGCAGGCTGGCATGAAGGTTTACGGAAGTGCTGCCAATTATGTCTTCTTCCGTGCACCGGGAGATCGCGGTGAGATGGCGGGACGGCTTCTGGAGCGCGGCATTCTGATCCGTGACTGCTCGAATTTTGAAGGACTTGCTCCCGGATATTACCGTGCCGTGATCCGGAGCCGGGAGGAAAATCAGGAGTTCATACGGATCCTGCGGGGGATCCGGACGGAGGTTCGTTATGGCTAAATCAATCATGGTGCAGGGCACAATGTCCAATGCGGGCAAGAGCATCACTGTTGCTGCTCTCTGCCGTATCTTCCATCAGGACGGTTATCGCGTCGCTCCCTTCAAGTCACAGAATATGGCGCTCAATTCCTTCATCACCAAAGAAGGTCTGGAGATGGGGCGGGCCCAGGTCATGCAGGCGGAGGCAGCCTGCACGGAGCCTTCGGTGCGGATGAATCCCATTCTGCTCAAGCCGACGAATGACACTGGTTCGCAGGTTATCGTGAATGGCGAAGTCCGGGGGACCATGAGCGCGAGAGAATATTTTGCTTATAAGAGCTGCCTGAAGCCGGATATCCGCAAAGCGTTTGACAGCCTCAGCGCGGAGAATGACATCATCGTCATCGAGGGAGCGGGAAGTCCTGCGGAAATCAATCTCAAGGACGACGATATCGTGAACATGGGCATGGCGAAGATGGCGAAGGCACCGGTTCTCCTGGTGGGAGATATCGACCGCGGCGGCGTGTTCGCCCAGCTGGCCGGCACGATCGAACTACTCGATGAGAGCGAGAGGAAACTGGTCAAGGGACTGATCATCAACAAATTCCGCGGTGATCAGAGCATTCTCGATCCCGGTGTGAAGATGCTGGAGAAGATCACCGGAATTCCGGTCGTCGGCGTAACTCCGTACATCCATGTGGATATTGAGGATGAGGACAGTCTGTCCGAGCGCATGGAGAGGAGCACCGGAGACGGTCCGATCCGGATTGCGGTGATCCGCCTGCCCCGGATCTCGAACTTCACGGATTTTGACCGCCTGGAAGCAGTAGCTGGTGTTTCTCTGCAATATGTCCGCTCGGTCACCGAGCTGAAGAAGACGGACTGGGATCTGATTCTGCTCCCCGGAACGAAAAATACGATGAGAGATCTTCTGTGGATGCGGCAGAGCGGAATTGAAGCGGCCATCCTGCAGGCACACGCGGCTGGTACGCCGGTTTTCGGTGTGTGCGGCGGCTATCAGATGCTCGGCAGGAGCATCTCGGATCCGGAGGGAGTGGAAGAAGGCGGTGAGATCCGCGGAATGGGTCTGCTGCCGATGGATACCGTCTTTGCCGGCGGCAAGACCAGGACCCGCGTCGAGGGAACCATTGCTCAGCCGGAAGGAATTCTGAGCGGTCTGGCGGGACTTCCGGTCGAGGGCTATGAGATTCATATGGGCATCAGTACCTGGTCGGAATCCGGGCGGGAGATGTCCCACATCACAGATACCGTTAC
>CADBOY010000231.1 GCA_902796405.1 uncultured Lachnospiraceae bacterium
CAATTCTCTGCCAGCCTTCACTTACCGCTGGCTGCACATGAACGAACAGAAGCTGGAGCAGGTCAGCGTGGCACACGCTGCCTCCGTCTCGGAAGAGATTCCCGATGATCTGGCCCGCACCTCGGTGACGGCTGCCCCTCTCCCGGACGTAGTGACCGGCAGCGGCAGTGACGTCGACGCGCTGATCCGGGCGAGCGGCGTACGCACGATCCGCTACGACATGCCGGCCGGAAAGAGCAGCGGCAAAGACGCTCTCCGGCTGAAATATCATTTTACCAAGGAAGACCGCAATGGCTGCGCTGCTTCCGCCGCCTTTCTCCTCGGAGAAGGCAGCACACTGACCGTCGTGATGGATTTCACCTCGGACAGCAAGACCGCCGCATCCGGCGTGGTCCAGGCAAAGGCCCGGCTGGAGAAGGGCGCCCACCTGAACCTCGTGCAGGTCGTCCGCACCGCCGACGATGTATCGCTGATCAATGATTTCGGCGCCGACTGCGCGGATGATGCCTCGGTCAGCATCTATCACCTCTTCCTCGGCGGGAAGGCGGTGTGGCAGGGCTGCCGCGTCAATCTTGCCGGAGACCGCAGCCAGATGACCTCGGATACTGGCTACATGGTCGGCGGAGAGCGCACCCTGGACATGAATTACGATGCGTATCAGACTGGCCGCAAGACCGTATCGAATCTGCAGGCGAGCGGCGTGCTGAGCGGCCGCGCAAAGAAGCTGTACCGCGGAACCATTGATTTTCAGAAGGGATGCGCCGGATCGACCGGCGATGAGATGGAAGACGTTCTGATGATGGACGAGACCGTGGTGAACCAGACCATTCCTCTGATCCTCTGCGCGGAGGAAGACGTAGTCGGCAATCACGGTGCCACGATCGGGCGCCTGAACGGCGATATTCTCTTCTATGCCGAGACCCGCGGCATATCTCAGGAAGAGATCTATGCGATGATGTCTCACGCGCGCATCGATGCAATTGTCCGGAAGATCCCGGATATGAAGATGCGCCATCAGCTCTATGTGGACCTCGGCGAAGAAGTCGAGTAAACCGCACCGGAGGAAGGATACAGCAGATATGATAACACCGGAACAGAGAAAAGCAGACGACGAGCGGATCCGCAGAGATTTTCCTCTGCTGATGAAATATCCCGGCGTCGCCTACCTTGATAACTCCGCAACGACCCAGAAACCGCAGTGTGTTCTGGACGCCGTGGAAAGATACTATCAGGCAGACAATGCCAACCCGCTTCGCGGTCTCTATGCCCTGAGTGTACAGGCCACGGAGGATTATGAAGACGCACGGGAGAAGGTGCGGAAATTCATCGGCGCAGAGCATCATGAGGAAATCGTCTTCACGAGAAATGCATCTGAGAGCCTGAATCTACTCGCGTACAGCGGCTCGGAGCTTTTCCTTCAGCCTGGGGCTGAAATTCTGATCACCATCATGGAACACCACAGCAACCTGCTTCCCTGGCAGTTCGCGGCGAAGCGCCGCGGCGCAGTGCTCCGCTATCTGGAGTGCCGGCCGGACGGATCGATCACCGATGAGATGCTTCGTGCCGCGCTGACTCCCCGGACAAAGATCGTCTCGATGACACAGATCTCGAACGTCTTCGGGCGTCTCAATGACATCAGGACCTTCGCAAAAACCGCCCACGAGAATGGATCCATTTTCATCTGCGATGGTGCGCAGAGCGTGCCGCACGTCCCGGTGAATGTCAAGGACCTCGATGTGGACTTCATGGCGTTCTCCGGACACAAGATGCTCGCGGAGATGGGCATCGGTGTCCTCTATGGGAAGAAGGAGCTTCTGGAGAAGATGCCTCCGTTCCTCTCCGGCGGCGAGATGATCGAGTACGTGAAGCGCGACAGCGCGACATTTGCGGAGCTTCCTCACAAGTTTGAAGCCGGCACAGTCAACGCCTCCGGCGCCGTCAGCCTCGGTGTAGCGATTGACTACTACAACCGCATCGGCTTTGACACGATTCTGGAGCGGGAAGAGCATCTCAGCGAATACGCCTATCAGCGGCTGACCGAAATTCCGCACCTGCATCTGCTCGGTGCAGCGGACGGCAGCGACCACCATGGTATCTTCACATTCACGATTGACGGTGCGCATCCGCACGACATCGCGGCGATCCTGGACTCCCATCGGGTCGACGTCCGCGCCGGCCACCACTGCGCACAGCCTTTGATGAAATTCATGGGCACCCCCTCTACCACAAGAGCCAGTCTGTCCTTCTACAACACGGAGGAAGAGATCGACCGTCTGGCAGAGAGTCTGTCCGGAGTAAGGAGTGAATTAGGATATGCCGACTAAGAGTTTTTACAATGAGATTCTGACGGATCACAACCTGTATCCGACGCATAAGCATGATCTTCCGGATGCCAACGAGGAGCTCGAGGGAATCAATCCGAGCTGCGGCGATGACATCACCCTGAAGCTGAAAGTGGTAGACGGCGTAATTGAAGACGGCGCCTACGTCGGCGACGGCTGCGCGATCTCACAGGCTTCTGCGGACATCATGCTTGACATGATCATCGGGAAGACCACCGAGGAGGCACGTCATCTCTCCGAGCTTTTTCTTCGCATGATCAAAGGCAAAGTGACACCGGAGGAAATGGATGAGCTCGAAGAGGCTGGTGCTCTTCAGGACATCTCCCATATGCCTGCCCGGGTCAAATGCGCTGTTCTTGGCTGGCACACGATGGAAGGGATTCTGGACGGCAAGGGAGAATCGGTTTCCACAGAGAATCAGTGACCCTGAGCCCGCCAACTGGCTGATCTTAGCCACGTTCTCACCAGATGGCTGACTTTTGGACTCAGCCGGTATTCTGCAAGGTACAGGTACATCATGAAATCCACGATGAATCAGAACAGACAGGAAAGCGCCGTTTCCGCGGCAGGAAAAGCAAAATCCGGTATTCAGAAACCTGCGGTGAGCAATTACGACCATATGGCGGCAGATGCCAGCCGGATTTTCCTTTCCTATGATCAGGAGGCCATTCTCTCCCGCTGGCCGCTGAAGCACGGTGCCTCCTCGATCTACGTGAACTATATCGGAAGAGAATTCCGGATTGACCGCATGACCGGGAAGGTCTGGCAGAAGGACGAACCAGCCGGATTCGATGCCACACTGGCCATCCTTGACATGGTCTGCAGCAAAGGCGGGAAGCCGCATGCATCCGGACAATGGCTGACTCTCCAGCAGATGACATCGGCGGCAGGTGCAGGCCCGGTCAGCATGGACTCGTACCTCCGCTCTCTGGCACCACTGGCTGGGCATGTCGATCAGCTGACAAAGGCCTGCCAGAAAATCGGCGGCACCCCGGTAAAGGGAGGAGAGGTGAGCTGCCTGATTCCGGTGTTCGATGATTTTCCGGTCTGGCTGCAGTACTGGGACGCTGATGATGAGTTCCCCGCGAGTCTGTCGATTCTCTGGGACAGCACAACCCCGCAGCACCTGAAGTACGAGACGCTCTGGTATGTGATGGGTGACCTGATCCAGCTGATTGTTCAGGCTGCCGGCATCCACGACTGATCCGGAAAGCAGCTGCTCTGAAACATGAAACAGATATCCGTAAACTGGAATGAATCAGTAGACTAGCATTAGTAAAAAGACTCTGAAAAGAGGCCTTTGAAATAGGCCTTAGTAAAAGAGCTCCGGGTTTCCGCCCGGAGCTCTCTCCATTAATCTTCGTTATATCTTCGTTACATTATCATCAACGATCCCTGATGCACCAAATCGATCACAGGACAACACGCTCGAAATCCGAAGCAGGATGCTTGCAGAGCGGGCAGATGAAATCAGCCGGGAGTTCTTCTCCCTCATAGATGTATCCGCAGATTCTGCAGCGCCAGACAACTTTACCCTTCTTTTCTTCCGGCGCTTTCTTCGCTTTCGGTTTGATATGATCCATGTAATAGGCATAGGTGGCTGACGGCGCCTTGGACAGAACCTCCATGTCCGTCACATCCGCGATAAACAGGGTGTGAGAACCAATGTCAATGCTCTGGATCACGCTTCCGGAGATGAAAGCATTTGTCCCCTTCGTGATAATCCTGGTTCCATTTCCCGCGTCTTTTGCGTCGGCGAAGTCCGCAAACTTGTCCACATCACGGCCCGACTGGAAGCCGAAGTGCCGGAACAGGTCAAATTCCGCCTCTTCACTGATGATGGAAGCGGTGAATTTCCCCGTGCGCAATACCATGTCGTGCGTCAGGTTGGCTTTGTTCAGCGCAAATGCCACGCGGTTCGGCTCTGATGCAGCCTGAATCAAAGTATTGGAGATACAGCCATTGTCACGGCCTTCTTCATTCGCTGTGACAACAAACAGACCATAAGACAGACGATACATCGCGGTTTTATCCATATGCTCCTCCTTTATCCGGTTCTCCCCGGCTCACTATGCCTGAGGGCAAGACCCTGGATACCTCAACATACTGCTCAACGGTCCTGACGAATCGCTGCAAAATCCCCGCCTTCTGCCGCGTTCTTCTCATTCTGCTCTGGTTTGGTTCCTGATGATACCGCTCAACAGATCGACCGAATACTGTAAAATTCCGGCGCTCTGCTGTGCTCTTCTCATTCTGCTTTGGTTTGGTTTCTGATGATACCGCTCAACAGGTCGATCGAATCACCATAAAATTCCGGTCTTCTGCCTGATCTGCCCGGCCTTCCCTGAGTTCGCCCTGATTATTCCTCTGTGCTGTCGTCGGAACGAAGCGACAGGCCAAGCTGATCAATCTTGGCGATGATCTCTTCCATCGACTTGCGCCCCAGATTGCGGATCTTCCGCATATCCTCTTCACTGCGGTCGCAGAGCTCTCCAATCGTATTGATGCCCGCCCGCTTGAGACAGTTATAAGAGCGGACAGACAGCTCAAGCTCATCGATGGATTTATCTTCCCAGTTCTCCTGAACCTCATCGCCGGAATCCTTCGGGAACAGACCTCCCTCTTCGTCCGACGAATTCTCAGTCAGGTGCATGAACAGCCCCAGATGACTGCTCATGATTCTGGCGGCGAGACTCAGCGCATCCTGCGGAGCGATGGTCCCTCTGGTGTAAATTTCCAGAGTAAGCTGGTCGTAATCCGTCTTACTACCGATCCGCAGATCGTCCACCGTCATATTCACGCGCTCAATCGGAGAATAGATCGAGTCAACGGCGATCATCCCGATCGGCTGATCTTCCATCTTGTTGCGGTCAGAACTGACATATCCCCGGCCATTCGTGATGGTAAGCTCCATATTCAGGGCAGTGTCACTGCCTCCGCTCAGAGTGGCAATGACCTGATCCTTGTTGATGATCTCAATATCGGAATCAACCTGAATGTCCGCTGCGG
>CADBOY010000232.1 GCA_902796405.1 uncultured Lachnospiraceae bacterium
ATGAAGAAGGCCGGGAAGACGACACCTCCGGACTATTTCTTCATGACAGCGACACCCGGCGAAGAGGAATTCTACTTAAAGGGAATTACCGAGGTCATCGGGCGCGTGCCGTTCTTCGGCGGCAGCGCGGCGGACAATACGATCACCGGCGCATGGATTCTCTATACGGATCAGGTCGTGACAACGGAAGGCGCCGCGGTGGCGTTCTTCTATACCGATCACAAGATGGCGAATGTCTACACCGGCGCTTACAACGAGACGAAGAAGGCCGGTGTCATCACGAAGGTGGACGGGTACCGGAGAATCTGCGAGATCGACGGCGAGCCGGCTCTGAAGAAATATATGGAATGGACCGGAGCTTCTCCGGAGGATGTGAAGGGCGGCAATCTGCTTGGGTACGCTGTGACCGCTCCGGTTGGCGTCAAGGACCCGCTCGGGGATCTGATTGCGATCCGTCACCCGCAGCAGGGAAATGACGACATGACCTTCGACATCGGCAACAATGCGGCCGAGGGCACGGCGATGATCCTGATGGAAGGCAGCGTAGATCAGCTGATCCAGTCCACGGGTGAGACTCTGAAGAAGACAAAGGAAAGACTGGCAGCTCCAGCAGGAGCTTATCTGCTGGTACACTGCGGCGGACGCCGTGCCGGAATCGGAGACCGGATCGGCGAGGTTGCGGAGCAGCTGAAGAAGGAGGCGGGCGGCGTTCCGTTCCTGACCGAGTTCACATTCGGTGAGTACGGCTACGAAGATGACAGCAAGAATACGTGCGGAGGCTTGATGCTCTCCTTCACCGGATTTGCAGAATAACGGTTCATTCCCTTATTTTCATGATCCCCATTACCCCGCCTGCGGCGGATGCTTCAGTTCGGCGGCAGGCGGGGATATGATACAGATAAAAGAGGTAATATCTATGAAAATGATTATCGGCGGTAAATGGGTGGACAGCGAAAGCGGACAGACGTTTGACGTGACCGATCCCGCAACGGGTAAGGTGATTGAGTCCGTACCGAAGGCCACGGAAAAAGACGTGAAGTCTGCAGTGGATGCGGCTGTTGAGGGACAGAAGGTGTGGGCACAGTATCCGGTGTGGAAGCGCGCCGAGGTGCTCTACCATTTCCTGGATCTGGTGGAAGAGAACAAGAAGGAGCTCGCAGATACGCTCTGCGCGGAGAACGGAAAACCCATCACCGAGGCAAGAGCGGAGATTCACAACATTCACATCGGCTTCAAGGGCTTCATCGAGCATGCGAAGCATTACTATGGAACCATCATCCCGCAGGGCACTGAGGAAGGACAGGACAAGAACCTGCAGCTCGTCACGCGCGAGCCGATCGGTGTGATTGCCTGCGTGATTCCGTTCAACTTCCCTTGTGATCTGTTTGATCAGAAGGTTGCGCCGGCTCTGATGATGGGCAATGCGGCGATTGTTCTTCCTTCGTCTGACAATCCGCTGACTCTGATGAAGCTGACCGGCCTGCTGGTGAAGGCGGGTGTTCCGGATGGTGCCATTCAGTGCCTGACGGCGCCGGGTGCTGTCAAGGAAGCTGCCGTTACGGATCCGAGAGTGCATCTGGTCACGCTGACAGGAAGCACGGCGGTCGGTATCCGCCCGGCACAGCTGGCGGCCGGCAATCTGACGCACACCGCGCTGGAGCTCAGCGGCAATGACGCGTTCATCGTTCTGGAAGACGGCGATGTGGATCTTGCCGTAGAAGAGCTGGTCTGGGGAAGAATGTACAATACCGGTCAGGTCTGCTGCGCGAGCAAGCGTTTCCTGATCCACAATTCTCTGAAGCAGGAGTTCGCGGAGAAGGCCGTGGCGCGCATCAAGCAGCTGAAGGTTGGTGATCCGAAGGACGAGTCCACGCAGATCGGATGCCTGATCAGCGAGAAGGCAGCCAGGAAGGTCGAGGCCCAGGTCGCAAAGACGGTGGAACAGGGCGGAAAGATTATCCTCGGCGGACACCGGAACGGTGCGTTCTATGAGCCGACGGTGATCGTGGATGTTCCGAAGACCGCAGATGTTGCGGTAGATATGGAGATCTTCGGACCGGTCGTTCCGATCATTGGATTCGATACCGAGGAAGAGGCCATTGAAATCGCCAACAAGTCGGTATTCGGCCTGTCGAGCTGCGTCTTCACGCGCAATCAGAAAGCGGCATTCCGCGTAGCATCCAAGATGGAGGCCGGCGGCGCGGTGATCAACGGAGCCAGCTTCTTCCGCGCCTTTGAGCAGCCGTTCGGCGGCTACAAGAACAGCGGAATCGGCACCGAGGGCGTGTACTCGACGTTCAACGAGATGACCCGCTGCAAGACGATCATTCTGAAGAATATTTTCTGATCAAAAGAATAAAATATCCGGGCCCGTGAAGAACGGACCCGGAACCTTCCCGTGCCGGCGCGAAAGCGCCGGTACAGCTTTCTTCCAAGCCATCAGTCACCCGGTGTATCCCATGCTGCGGCTGATTTCCATGGCCTGTGCTTTCATGTAGGCGGCGACAGGCTCGATGCGGTCCTTGGTGAAGATTCCGGTCGGCCCGCTCGCGGAAATCGCGGCGATGATGTCACCGCGGTAGTCGTAGATGGGAGTACCCAGGCAGCGGTGTCCGATCTCCGATTCCTCGTCGTCGATCGCCCAGCCCCGTTTGCGCACGCGATCGAGATCTGCGATGAGTTCCTCCACGGAACCGATCGTCCGGTCGGTAAACCGCTCGAAGCGGACGCCGGTCATCAGCCGGCGCACATCGGCCGCGGAATAGTTGGAGAGCAGGCATTTTCCCAGCGAGCAGGAGTACGAGGGAACGTGAATTCCAATCTGAGAGTAGAGGCGCACATTGGAGAAGACGTCCATCTTCTCGATGTAGACGACTTCGCTGCCGTCGAGCACGCCCAGGTGGCAGGTGAGGCCAAGCTCGCCGGTGATCTTCGCGACGTAGGGCCGTGCTTCGGTCTGCAGCTCCAGGCTGTTGATGTAGCAGCTGACTGCGCTGATCAGTTTGAGACCGATCTGGTAATTTCCCACGGCGTTCCGGCTCAGATAGCCGCGTGCAGCGAGCGTGGAGATGATGCGCGAGGTCGTGCTCTTGGGCAGATGAATCCGGGAGGCGATCTCGGTCACGCCGAGACCGGAGCTCTCCGCAGAGAGAACCTCGATGATGTCAAGAGCACGGTCAATCGACTGAATGCTGTCACCAGCCATAGATATGTCCTCCTGCCGGTGTCTTACCGGCGTCTGGTCAGCAGATTGCAGAACATGCGGGCGGTCTTATCTGCCGCCCGTCAGATTGCAGAACATGCGGGCGGTTTTATCCTGCCGCCCGTCAGACGCAGAGGCGTCAGGTTATCCGATTGCAAAACATGCGGGCAGCTTCATTCTGCCGCCCGGCGGATGCGGGAGCGTCAGGTCAGAAGATCGTAGTTAATGCTCCGGTAGAATTCGGACTTAACGGACTCCCGGGAGCCGAGATGCCGGCCGAGAATCCATTTCGCCTTGGTTACGGCAGCCTCGATGGTCATGTCATAGGTCTCGAGCAGATCGAATTCCTTCTTGACCAGCTTTCCGACCTTATAGACGTTCATGTCAGAGCCTTCTTCGATGACCTGCGTCGCGATGATCGGAAGCTTGTCCGGCATGGTCCGCATGATCTCCGAGAACTCATCCAGTAGATACTCCGGGATTCCTCCGACGCCGAAGCTCTCCAGAATCACGCAGTCATTGCGGCGGAAGAGCTCGGTGAGGATGCCATTCGCGAGCCCCGGGATCAGCTTGAGCACGCAGACTCTGGCGCTCATGTCCTCGTAGAAATGCACATCGCTGTCGAAGAGCTTCGGTTCGATATAGCGATAGATGCGGCCGCTGCGGATCACGGCGAGATCCGGGAAATTGATGCTCGTGAACGCGTTATAGCTCTTCGCGCGCTCTTTCTTCGCCCGGGTGCCGGCGATGACACGCCCGCCGAACACGATAGAGACGCCCTGGGACGGATAGGTCGAGGCGTAGAGCAGGCTGTCGAGCAGATTCCCCCTCGCGTCGGTGTCCTCGGCGTCGATCGGGCGCTGCGCGCCGGTAATGACGACCGGTTTGCGCGAGTTCTGGATCATATAGGAGAGGGCAGCCGCTGTGTAGGCGAGCGTGTCCGTGCCATGGCAGACCACGAAGCCATCGTACTGGCTGTAGTTCTCCTCGATGATGCGAGTGAGCAGCGTCCAGATATCCGGCGTCATGCTGGTGCTGTCGATGCTGCAGACCTGAACCGCCTCGACATCGCAGAACTCTGCCGCGGCAGGGATGCAGTCCAGAAGATCCTCCGAGGTCAGTGCCGGGGTGAGCCCCGCTTCAGAACGGCGGCACGCGATGGTGCCGCCGGTTCCGAGCAGAAGAATTCTCTTTTTCATCATTTCTCCTTCGCTGCCGCACTCTCTGATGCTCAGATTGCGCTCAGCGCCTGGTCAAGATCCGCGATGATGTCGTCGATGTTCTCAATGCCGACCGAGAGACGGACGAGATCGGGGGTAACGCCGCCGGCGATGAGTTCCTCATCCGTCAGCTGGCGGTGCGTCGAGGAAGCCGGGTGCAGGATGCAGGTGTGTGCGTCCGCAACGTGCGTCGCGATGATGGCGAGCTTCAGGTGGCCCATGAAGTTTTCGGCAGCCTTCCGTCCGCCCTTGACGCCGAAGGAAATGACGCCGCATGTACCGTTCGGCATGTATTACTTCGCGCGCTCATAATACTTGTTCCCAGGCAGGCCGGGGTAGTTGACCCAGGATACCGCCGGGTGGTTCGACAGGAATTCGGCGGCCTTCTGTGCGTTCTCACAGTGGCGCTGCATGCGGACGGCGAGGGATTCTAGGCCGAGGTTCAGCATGTAGGAACTCATCGGGGAGGGCATCGAGCCGAGGTCGCGCATCAGCTGAGCGGTAAGCTTGGTGATATAGGCGCCTTCTTTGCCGAATTTCTCGGCGTAGGTGATGCCGTGATACGATTCGTCCGGAGTGGTCAGCCCGGGGAACCTGTCCTTGTGCGCCATCCAGTCAAAATGGCCGGAGTCCACGACACAGCCGCCGAGCGTGGCGTCATGGCCGTCCATGTACTTTGTGGTGGAATGCGTGACGATGTCAGCGCCCCATTCGAACGGGCGGCAGTTGATTGGCGTGGCGAAGGTATTGTCAACGATCAGCGGGACGCCGTGCGCGTGAGCGGCAGCCGCGAACCG
>CADBOY010000233.1 GCA_902796405.1 uncultured Lachnospiraceae bacterium
CCGCAGCGAGGTAAAAAAGTACGTCTTCTGGAACTCGCCCGCCAGAATGCCGAGATGATTCTCTCCCGCGACCGGGAGAAGCTCCGGCGGCAGGAAGCCAGAACCAGAGGCGCCGTTCATGAGCTTGAACAGCTGCTGGACCTTAGCGGCGTGGAGCGAATGGAGGCCTACGATATCTCCAATACCATGGGATTCGATTCCGTCGGCTCGATGGTGGTCTATGAACAGGGCGAACCAAAGCGCAATGATTACCGGAAATTCCGGATCCGCGGTGTGTCGGGACCGGACGATTACGCCTCTATGGAGGAAGTCCTCACCCGAAGATTTACGCATGGGCTGAATGAGAGAGAAACACTCCGCGAGCGCGGGATAGAAGATGAGTATGGAAAATTCACCCGCTTTCCGGATCTGATTCTGATGGATGGCGGAAAAGGGCAGGTCAATGTGGCGGAATCGGTGCTCAGCCGGCTGAATCTCAGCATTCCCGTGTGCGGCATGGTCAAGGATGACAATCACCGGACGCGCGGGCTGTATTTTCACGGCGAAGAGGTGCCGATTGACCGGGGCAGCGAGGCGTTTCTGCTGATCACCAGAATACAGGATGAAGCGCACCGATTCGCCATCACGTTTCACCGGAACCTGCGGAGCAAGGATCAGGTGCACTCGCTGCTCGATGACATTGACGGAATCGGGCCGGCGCGACGGAAAGCGCTGATGCGCCAGTTCCTGACGATCGACGCGATCCGCAGCGCCGGCGTGGATGAGCTTGCCGCACCGCCGGAGATGAACCGGGCCGCGGCAAAGCGTGTCTATGCGTTTTTCCATGAGGGAGAGATCCCTGACTGATCCGCCTGCGGAAGGACCGGCAGAGAAGTTGAGGTGCGGGGCGCAGGCCGGATGACGGCGGGAGCAGCAGCAAGGGGAGAACTTTCCGGCGCAGGACATCAGAAGCGTCACGGGGAATGCCTGATTCCGGTCTGTTTTCCAGTAGCTCCGGCGCAGGCCGGAAGCGGAACAAGCCGGGGAAACCGGAGGGAACAGGAGGAAGAAAACTATGGACAAGATCAGTCTGGGTCAGCTGGCTCGTGACCTGAATTTTCAGAGTCTGAACCCGGAGATTGACATTGAGAGCGTCATGATCGCTCATCCGGATATCAACCGGCCTGCCCTTCAGCTCGCCGGCTTCTTTGAACATTTCGACAATAACCGGATTCAGATTGTCGGCAACGTGGAGATGGCATATCTGCGTACCCTGCAGCCCGAACGCCGGCATTATGTATTCGATCAGCTGTTTCAGCGGAATATTCCGTGCCTGGTCTATGCGCGCGGCCATATGCCGGATGAGGATCAGTTCGCAGTGGCGAAGAAATATCAGGTGCCGCTCCTGGGCTCGCGCAATTTTACTTCCGATGTTTATGCCAAGATTCTCCGGTATCTTCAGGAAAAATTAGGGCCGACGCAGACCATTCACGGCGTGCTGGTGGATGTGGTCGGCGAGGGAGTCCTGATCACCGGCGAGAGCGGCATCGGAAAAAGTGAAGTTGCGCTGGAGCTGATCAAGCGCGGTCATCGTCTCGTTGCGGATGATGCCGTAGAGCTGCACCGCGTGAATGACGCCCGCATCGTCGGCCGCGCACCGGCGATCACCAAGCATTTTATTGAACTCAGGGGGATCGGCATCATCGACGTCAAGGCGCTCTTCGGCGCGCAGTCCATCAAGGATGAGCAGGACATCGATATGGTGATTCATCTGGAGGAATGGGACAAGGACAAGGTGTACGACCGGCTCGGTACGCAGGAGGAGTACATCAAGTACCTGGGCAACAAGCTGACCTGCTATCATGTGCCGGTGCGCCCCGGGCGGAATGTCGCCATCATCGTTGAGGCGGCCGCGATCAACTACCGCCAGAAGAAGATGGGGTACGACGCCGTGGAGGAGCTGTACAAGAGGGTGCAGAACAACATGCAGAAAGGAATTGAGGACGCATGAGCGAGAGCAGAACGGAACTATCCCTGGCAGACCGGCTGGACAGAACGTCCGCCATGCTGGCGGAGATCGGCGGAGAGGAAGCCGTGCGGCGTGCGGAACCGATGCGCCGGCATACGACATTTCGGATCGGCGGCCCGGCCGCCGTATTCGCGGAACCGTCCTCTCCGGAAGAATTCGCGAAGATGGAGGCCGTCTGCCGGGAAATGGCTGTTCCACATATTACGCTGGGCCGGGGCAGCAATCTCCTGGTCTCGGATGCCGGTTATGAGGGTGTCGTTCTGCATGTGGGAGAGCGCATGGCCGTGATCCGCCAGAACCCGGATGAAGAGGGAGGCACGATTGAGGCAGAGGCCGGAGCCATGCTCTCTGCCATCGCGAGGTTCGCCAGAGGACTTAGCCTTACCGGCTTTGAGTTCGCTGCAGGAATTCCGGGAACGCTGGGAGGAGCCCTCTCCATGAATGCCGGCGCGTATGGCGGCGAGATGAAGGATGTCGTGACGGAGGTCCTGGTGCTCTTAGCCAGCGGAATGCTGCGGTGGCTGCCGGTCGATGAGCTTGCCATGGGCTACCGGACCAGCCGCATTCAGACAGAAGGGCTGACTGCACTCGGCGCCAGGATCCGTCTGCGCCGCGGCGATGAGAAGGCGATCACAGAGAAAATGAATGAACTTGCCGAGAGGCGCCGGGAGAAGCAGCCGCTGGAGTATCCCAGCGCAGGGAGCACCTTCAAGCGCCCGGAAGGGTATTATGCCGGGAAACTGATTCAGGACGCCGGTCTGGCCGGGTATTCGTGCGGAGACGCCTGTGTCTCTGAGAAACACTGCGGTTTTGTGATCAACCGGGGCCATGCTTCTGCCGCCGATGTGATGCAGGTGATCCGACATGCGCAGAATACGGTGCGGGAGAAATACGGTGTGAATCTGGAGATGGAGGTCCGCACGCTGGGACAGATGCCGGAGGCGGAGGACACCTTATGACGAAGCAGCAGGCCAAGGCGGAGACGGAAAAACGCCCGCCGTCATTTTCCCAGACCATCAAGGAGGAACTGGCAGAACAGTTCGGCACGGCGCGGCACTGCCAGATCGCTGAGCTTGCCGCTCTGATCAGTTTCTGCGGCAGCGTCATTGTCCGGGAGAACGGAAAGATCGCCTTCGCTGCGGAGAGCGAAAACCTGCTAGCGATACGGAAGATCTGCTCGCTGATCCGGCGGGCCTATCACATCGTGCCGGAGACGGGGATCTCCATGAGCGGAGAAAAACACCGGAACCGCATCTGCACCGCCGTGGTACCGGATTCTGAACCGGCGTCCCGGATTCTGATGGGCGTCAAATACCTTTCGCGCGGAGGTGTGGTCCGGGAGACGGAACTTCCCGTATCTGCCGTCCTGCTGCGCAGCAGCTGCTGCCGCCG
Organism: uncultured Lachnospiraceae bacterium; assembly: GCA_902796405.1. Lineage (GTDB taxonomy): Bacteria > Bacillota > Clostridia > Lachnospirales > Lachnospiraceae > UBA3305. The sequence continues at coordinate 3,401 of CADBOY010000233.1, forward strand.
GGCCTTTCTGCGTGGCGCATTTCTGGCTGCCGGATCGGTCAACGATCCCAGCCGGTCCTATCATCTGGAGATCGTCTGTGCCGGCGAGGATAAAGCACAGCAGGTGCAGGAGATGATGCGCAGCTTCTCCATCGAAGCCAGAATCGTGGTCCGCAAGGGAACCTACGTCGTCTACGTCAAAGAGAGCGACGGCATATCGGATTTCTTCAACCTGACCGGCGCACATCAGGGGCTCATGCAGATGGAGAACATCCGGATTCTCCACGGAATCAGCGGAAGCGTCAACCGGTCCGTCAACTGTGAGACCGCCAATCTGGCGAAGACCGTGGAGGCGTCCGTGGAACAGATTCGCTGCATCGAGACGATCCGGGATACCATCGGCCTCTCGGAGCTCTCCCCGCCTCTGCGGCAGATGGCGGAGGTTCGGCTGGAGAATCCGGACGCTCCGCTCAAGGATCTCGGCGCTCTGCTGGATCCGCCGGTGGGAAAGTCGGGCGTCAATCACCGGCTGAGGCGTCTGAAGCAGATTGCCGAAGACATCCGCAGCGGAAACTAAGGGACAGCAGACGCCGCACTGCCGGCGATTTGCTGGCTCAGTGACAGACCGACAGGGAATATTCAATATTGCCGATGTCGATGAAACAGAATGATATTGGACGGCATAGATGATATATAGGCAATATAGGATATTGACAGATTCGATACATGATGTAGACAGATTACCGAATACAGACAGAAAGGAACGGTCCTCGTGGCATTCACTCATCTTCATGTTCACACGGGATACAGCATTCTCGACGGCTCCGCGAAGATCGGCGAGCTGGTTGCGCGCGCGAAGGAACTCGGTATGGATTCTCTCGCGATCACCGACCACGGCGCGATGTACGGCGTGATCGAGTTCTATCAGGCGTGCCAGAAAGAGGGCATCCATCCGGTGATTGGCTGCGAAGTGTATGTCGCGCCGGGATCCCGTCTGGAGCACGAACCCGGCGCCTCGGAGGACCGCTACTACCATCTGGTGCTGCTCGCGGAGGACAATATCGGATATCATAATCTGATCAAGATCGTATCGCGCGGGTTTATTGATGGCTATTATTACAAACCTCGCGTGGATATGGAGGTCCTTCAGAAATACCATGAGGGGGTCATTGCGCTGAGTGCCTGCCTCGCCGGGGAAGTGGCGAGAAATCTGGAGCGGGACAATTACAAGGGCGCCTGTGATGCGGCGAAGAAGTATGAAGAATGCTTCGGGCAGGGAAATTTCTTCCTGGAGCTGCAGGATCACGGATATGACATGCAGAAGAAGGTAAACGCCGGTATTCTGCGGATGAGTGAAGAGCTGGGCATCCCTATGGTCGCGACGAATGATTCGCATTACATCTATCCGGAGGATGCAGAGGCACATGACATTCTGCTCTGCATTCAGACGGGCAAGAAGCTCTCCGATGAAGACCGAATGCGCTATGAAGGAGGACAATTCTACCTGAAGTCCGAGGAGGAGATGCGCGAGCTGTTCCCCTATGCGCCGGAAGCGCTGGACAACACGCACCGGATTGCGGAGCGCTGCCAGGTCACGATCGAGTTTGGCAAGACCAGGCTGCCGCATTTCGAGGTGCCGGAGGGATACGATTCCTGGACGTATCTGAATCATCTCTGCGAGGAAGGATTCCGCCGCTGCTACCCGGATGACGATGGCACGGCGGCCAGACAGCTCCAGTATGAGCTGAAGGTAATCCAGCAAATGGGTTATGTGGATTACTTCCTGATCGTGTGGGATTATGTCAATTTCGCCCGGTCGCATGGCATCATGGTCGGTCCGGGAAGAGGATCCGCGGCTGGAAGCATCGTTTCCTACTGCCTGAATATCACGCAGCTGGATCCGCTGAAATACCAGCTGGTCTTTGAGCGTTTCCTGAATCCAGAGCGAGTCAGCATGCCGGATATTGATGTGGATTTTGCTGATGAGCGCCGCGGTGAGGTCCTCGATTATGTGACCCGGAAATACGGAAGCGATCATGTGGTGCAGATCGTGACATTCGGTAATCTGCGCGCGCGTCAGGTTGTGCGCGATGTCGGGCGCGTCATGGACCTGCCGTACTCGCTCTGCGACAAGGTTTCCAAAGCCATCCCGAGGGAGCCGAAGATCACCCTGGATGAAGCCGTGGAGCGAAGTAGTGACCTGCGCGAGATGATCGCCGCGGATCCGCAGGTGGCCCGCATGGTGGAGATGGCAAAGCGCCTGGAGGGGCTGCCCCGCAATATCTCCACGCATGCCGCGGGAGTTGTGATCGGCCCGGCGGCGATGGATGAATTCGTTCCTCTGTCGCGCTCTTCCGAGGGTCAGCTGACCACGCAGTTCAATATGACCGAGATCGAACAACTGGGCCTGCTCAAGATGGATTTCCTTGGCCTTCGGACGCTCACCGTAATCCAGGAAACCTGCCGGATGATTCACGAACAGGGAAGGCATCTGGACATCACCCGGATTGCGATGGATGACCGAAAGGTCTATGACCAGATTGCCAGCGGCCACACCGAGGGCATATTCCAGCTGGAAAGTTCCGGCATGCAAAGCTTCATGCGTGAGCTTCGTCCGGGGAGCCTGGAAGATCTGATGGCCGGGATTTCCTTGTACCGGCCGGGTCCCATGGACTTTATCCCGCAGTATGTGAGGGGGAAGAATAATCCGAAATCCGTCACCTATATGTGCCCGCAGCTCGAACCTATCCTGAAGACCACGTACGGCTGCATGGTTTATCAGGAGCAGGTGATGCAGATCGTGCGCGACCTTGGCGGCTATACTCTCGGCCGGAGTGATCTGGTGCGCCGCGCAATGAGCAAGAAGAAGCATGACGTCATGCAGCGGGAGAGGCAGAACTTCGTATACGGCAATGAGGAAGAGGGCGTGCCGGGCTGTGTGGCCCGCGGCATCGATGCCGGTACGGCGAATCAAATCTTCGACGCGATGATGGATTTTGCCAGCTACGCCTTCAACAAAGCGCATGGAGCCAGCTACGCCGTGGTCACCTATCAGACCGCTTACCTTCGGACCTACTATCCGGCGGAATTCATGGCGGCGCTGATGAACTCCTTTATCGACAATACCGAGAAGGTATCGGGCTACATCAAGGTCTGCCGGGATATCGGCATCGGAATTCAGCCGCCGGACGTAAACCGGAGTGAGTGGAGATTCACCGTGTCTGACCATGACATCCTGTTCGGCCTGACCGCCGTGCGCGGCCTGGGACGCAATATCGCCGAGATGATCACCCAGGAACGGGAGACAAATGGACCGTACCGGGATCTGCGCGATTTTATCGAGCGAACGACGGGAGCCCGCAGTGAAGGCCGTGATCTCAACAAACGAACGGTGGAGAGCTTTATCAAGGCCGGAGCGCTGGACTGCCTTCCGGGAAACCGCCGGCAGAAGATGATGATCTACGCGGAGCTGATGGACAGCGTCCAGCGCGACAAGAAGGGGACTTACAGCGGGCAGCTGTCGCTGTTTGATCTGATGGGCGAAGCAGACCGCGCGCGTGCCGAGATCCGGATGCCGGAAGTGGACGAATTTCCCAAATCGGATCTGCTGGCATTTGAAAAAGAGGTCCTTGGCGTGTACATCAGCGGCCATCCGCTCGACGACGACAGGAAACTCTGGGAGCGGCAGATTACGGCGCGGGCAGAAGATTTCCGGATTGATCCGGAGACCGGGCGTGCCGGCCTCCGGGAGGGAAGCATCGCGACAGTAGGCGGCATTCTGGTGAGCAAATCAGTCAAGACAACCAAGAACAATCAGACCATGGCGTTCCTCACCATCGAGGATCTGACAGGAACCCTGGAAATCATTGTATTTCCGAGAGATTACGAGCGGAGCCGGGCGGAACTGGAGCCGGATCGCCGGCTCCTCCTGCGGGGCCGCGTCAGCATCGGTTCGGAGGACGAACAGGGAAAGCTCGTCTGTGAACGGGTCATCGGGTTTGACGAGATTCCGAAGGAGATCTGGGTGCAGTTTGCGGACAGGGAGGAGTATGAGCGCAGATCGCTGGAACTGGATGAAGTCCGGGCCGGAAGAGCCGTGACGGTATTCCTGGCCAGGGAGCGGCAGATCCGCCGGATTCCGGGACTCACCGGCCGGGAAGGGCAGGAGGAGCTGATCCGCGCGCTGGTCAGCGCTTTCGGGGACGGCAATGTCCGCGGCGTCGAAAAAAAACTTGAAGATGTATGGAAAATGCGGTAGAATTTTTGTTCGAAGAATTTTAAGGAAAATCAAGGCTTCGGCGAACAAAATCCCATCCGGGATTTGCCCGTGGGCGTAAATTTGTGACATCCTGCGTTGCATGCTCATCCTGCCTCGCAGACCACATCTCATCGCAGAGGATGCAGCTGAGCACGAATGTGTGTTCTGTTTTCGTTATGCGCTTACCAGACGGGATGATGTCCCGCCTGCGCGGAGTGCCGGAATATAGCGGAGGATACCCTCTGCCTGACGGAAGGAGACCGTAATGGCTGGAAAAGTAAAAACTGTCGGCGTACTGACAAGCGGCGGTGACGCGCCTGGTATGAATGCGGCGATCCGCGCGGTCGTTCGCGCCGGTATCAGTGCCGGACTGCAGATGAAGGGCGTCATGAGAGGATATGCCGGACTGCTCGATGAGGAGATTGTCGACATGGACTCCCGCAGCGTGGCCGATATCATCAACCGGGGCGGCACGATCCTCTACACAGCCAGATGCAAGGAATTCATGACGGAGGAAGGTCGGCGGAAGGCAGCAGACATCTGCCGGAAGCACGGCATCGACGGTCTCGTTGTCATCGGCGGCGATGGTTCGTTCCGCGGCGCCGGAAAGCTGGCGGATCTCGGAATCAATACCATCGGCATCCCGGGAACGATTGACCTGGACATCGCATGCACGGATTATACGATCGGATTCGATACCGCCATCAATACGGCGATGGAAGCCATCGACAAGATCCGGGATACCTCCACTTCCCATGAGCGGGTGAGTATCATCGAGGTAATGGGCCGCCATGCCGGATATATTGCGCTGTGGTGCGGCATTGCCAACGGCGCGGAGGATATTCTGATCCCCGAGGCATACGATCACGACGAACAGAAGCTGATCGATCAGATCATCAGCCAGAGAAAGAGCGGCAAGAAGCATCACATCATCGTCAATGCGGAGGGCATCGGTCACTCCGTTGGACTTGCTACCCGTATCGAGGCAGCTACCGGAATTGAGACCCGGGCGACGATTCTCGGACACATGCAGAGAGGCGGCACGCCGACATGCAAGGATCGTGTGTACGCGTCGATCATGGGCGCCCGGGCGATTCATCTTCTGCAGGCAGGGAAGACGAAGAGAGTTATTGCCTACAAGGGCGGCGAATTCGTGGACTTCGATATCAATGAAGCCCTCAAGATGACCAAGAGCATCTCTCCGGACTTCATGACAGTCGGAAGAGAGCTGATCCGGATCTGAGCAGAGGAGCGCGGTGCTGCAGCAAAGCATCGGAAAGCAGTATCAGGCAAACGGGGTTTTCTCAAGGTGACGCTGCCTCTGCAGGGGCTGCCTTATCCCACGCGCGGAGCGCGGAGAGAAAGAAGACGGGCTTATGAATGAGAAAAAATACGAAGAGATCCCGGCAGCGCCAGTACTAGCGGATGCTTCAGCGGGTGCGGCAGTGCAACAATCCGGGCAGACAGTGCAATTCGGGCAGGCAGTGCAGTCCGGGCAGACAGGGAAAGCGCGCCGCAGAGAACTGGTGACGGATGAGAAAAAAGCACTGGAGTCCGGTTCTCATCCGGTTCCTGCCGTGACAGACAGCAACGCGCAGATGGAGAAGGATGAGGAAGACGATCACAAGACGCCGGAGGAGCTCTATGAAGATCTGATCCGTGAGGTCCGCCGCTATCATCCGTCAGATGACATCTCCATGATTGAGAAAGCCTGCCGCGTTGCGGCGGACAAGCACAAGAATCAGCGCCGCAAATCCGGTGAGCCCTATATCATCCATCCGCTGAAGGTCGCGATCATCCTGGCTCAGCTGGAGATGGACAAGGAGACCATCACCGCGGGGATCCTGCACGATGTCGTCGAAGATACCGATATGACACTGGAGCAGGTGCAGGAAGAATTCGGCCCGGATGTCGCGCTCCTTGTGGACGGCGTCACCAAGCTAACCCGCATTTCCTGGACAGGCGACAAGAATGAGATTCAGGCGGAAAATCTCCGGAAGATGTTTCTCGCGATGGCGAAGGATATCCGCGTGATCATCATCAAACTGGCTGACCGTCTGCACAATATGCGGACGCTTCAGTACATGTCGCCGGAGAAGCAGAAGGAAAAATCGCGGGAGACGATCGAGATCTTCTCCCCTCTTGCCAGCCGGCTCGGCATTTCCAAGATCAAGGTGGAGCTCGATAATCTCGCCCTGAAGTATCTGGAGCCCGATGACTACCGGAAACTCGTTCATGACATCGACATGAAGAAGGAGTCGCGGGAGGAATACATCGAGCAGATCGTCGAAGAGGTGCAGGGGCATCTCACAACAGCCGGAATCAAGGCCGAAGTTTACGGCCGCGTCAAACACTACTTCAGCATTTACAAGAAGATGAAGGTGCAGCACAAAACCCTCGATCAGATCTATGATCTGTTTGCGGTCCGCGTGCTGGTCGATTCTGTGCAGGAGTGCTATGCGGTGCTCGGCGTGATCCATGAGATGTACACGCCGATGCCCGGACGGTTCAAGGATTACATCGCGATGCCGAAGCCGAACCGGTATCAGTCGCTGCACACGACACTGATCGGGAAAAACGGAATTCCGTTTGAAGTGCAGATCCGGACGTACGAGATGCACCGGATGGCGGAATATGGTATCGCTGCGCACTGGAAATACAAAGAGGGTAAAGGCGGCGAGACCAAACTGACCGGAGAAGAGGAGAAGCTCTCCTGGCTGCGCCAGATCCTGGAGTGGCAGAGGGATATGTCCGACAATGGCGAATTCCTCACTTCGATCAAGAGTGATCTGAACCTGTTTTCGGAGAATGTGTACTGCTTCACGCCGAACGGCGAGGTCAAGAATCTTCCGAAGGGCTCGACGCCGATTGATTTCGCGTACAGTATTCACTCAGCGGTGGGCAACCGGATGGTCGGCGCCCGCGTCAACGACAAGCTGGTGCCGATCAATTACCAGATTCAGAACGGCGACCGTGTCGAGATCATCACCTCGCAGAATTCCAAGGGCCCGAGCCGCGACTGGCTGAATCTGGTGAAGAGCGCGCAGGCCAGGAATAAGATCAACCAGTGGTTCAAGGCGCAGAACAAGGAAGAGAACATTGTCCGCGGCCGGGACGCTGTGGAGAAATACTGCAAGTCCAGAAATATTGATATGACCGATCTCTTCCGCCCGGAGTATGAGGCGAAGGTGATCCGGAAATACGGCTTCCAGGAATGGGATGCCGTGCTGGCGGCAATTGGGCATGGCGGTCTCAAGGAAGGCCAGGTTATCAACAAGCTCCTCGAGGAGAGGAAGAAGGACAAGCAGAAGCATCTGACCGATGAGGAAGTCCTCCAGGCGGCGGCTGCCGCGGAGGACGACCATCGTCCGGAGCTGAAGAAGTCGAAGAACGGTATCGTTGTTGAGGGGTTGAATGATCTGGCGGTGCATTTCTCGCATTGCTGCAATCCGATCCCCGGCGATGAGATTGTCGGTTTCGTGACGCGCGGACGCGGCATCTCGATTCACCGCACAGACTGCATCAATATTCTCTCTCTGCCGGAAAATGAGCGGAGCCGTCTGATCGAGGCGGAATGGCACGTGCCGGAGCACGAGACCGAGAAGTACAAGACGGCGGTGACGATTTATGCCGACAACCGGATCGGACTGCTTGCCGATATCTCCCGCGTGTTTGCCGAACAGGAAGTCGATATCCAGTCGATGACGACACGGACCAGCAAACAGGGCATTGCGACGGTGACGGCAGAATTCATGACGACCGGTGTGGAAGAGATCGACCGCATGATCACACAGCTGCGGCAGATCAGCGGTATCGTGGATATCCAGAGAACAAACGGCTGACGGAAAGATGTTTTTTCCGATGATGGAAAGATGTCTTTTCCACCGCCGGGAAGAAGAGATGCCGGCCGAAAGACAAGATCCTCCGAAAGGAACAGTAGATTCATGGGAAAACTGTCAGTGGGATATCGGGTCCTCGGGGCAATCGATACGAATGTATACTATCTGATCAACAAAGAGACGAAGGAGATGATCCTTGTCGACCCGGCGGATAATGCGCAGTATCTGGCCGACCAGGCGAAGGTTCGGGGATTTGAGCCGAAAGCCATCCTGATCACCCACGGCCACTTTGATCACATCTATGCGCTGAATGACCTGAGAAAACTGTGGCCGGACGTTCCCGTCTACGCGTACAGCGGGGAAAAAAATCTGATGAACGATCCCTGGCTGAACCGCTCCCAGCAGTGGGCCAAGCCGTATCGTGCGCAGGCGGATGTCTGGACAGAGGATGGCCAGATCCTTGAACTGGCGGGCTTTCGGATTGAAGTGATCGCTACTCCTGGCCATACCTCAGGGAGCTGCTCTTATTATCTTCCGGAGGAGAAGGCGCTGTTCTGCGGTGACACGCTGTTCCGCGAATCCTACGGCCGGACGGACCTGCAGACCGGAAGCTATGCTTCGATCGTCCGCTCACTGACCGAGCGGCTTCTGACGCTGCCGGAGGATGTCGATGTGTTCCCCGGCCACATGGAAATGACGACGATCGGGCATGAGAGGAAGTGCAATCCGGTGCTGCGGGAGATCAACGGAGAGGAGTGAGGCATCTGTCTTTGTCATTTGAAAATCGCGGAAGAGGAATGAAACATCTGTATCCGCGAAATTCGGAATCCAGAAGGCATTCCGGGGAATGATCTGCGAGGAAAATGATTCATCAGAACATTCGGGAGGCGCTGCCGGACGGCGGCGCCTTTTATGCGCCGGGTGAAGAAAAGTCTGGCATTGATGGTCAGATGCGCTGGTGCGTCCAGTAAGCGGGTATTCTGATTCCGCGGTCCGGTACATCCTTTTTCTGTGCGGCGTTCTCCATTCGCTGCCTGATTCCGCCGGGTGAAGCGACAATTTGTCTCTTTATGTTGCGTGCATGAGCTGCCATGCTGCGGTAGGATAGACTGACATTACAGGCAAATGCGTTGGCACGGAAATATACCAGTCGGAGGCAAGAGGTAAGAAGCGGCAGGCCGATATACCTGCTCGGGCGAACGGCTCATTGGCAGAGCATAAAAGTGCAAGATCATCGCGCAGACTTAAAAAAATTAACCTGGCAGAGAATCGAAAACCATGGAAAGGAGCGGGTCCTCATGAATGAGGCGAGGGATGAAGAGGAGAAGGAAGAACTCCGCAGTGCGGTAGCCGATTATGAAAGCAGCATGAATGATCTGGCGGATCGGCGCGACCGGCTGGAGCGGGAGCACCGGGCCCTGGAAGAGAAGCGAATGCCAGGGGAGAGCGGCGGACAGCTCGCCGAGGCGCAGAGACAGATTGAAGCGCGGATGCAGAGGATTTCCAGGATGCATCTCTGCTATATGACGCTACCGTGTCTGCAGCATGCTGTGCTGAAGAAGCTCTATGAAGACGGATGCCCGTGGAAGGCAGTCGGGGCGGAACTTGGCGTCTCACGTAGAACCGTTCTTCGGGAGCGCTCCGCCGCTCTCGGCGCGATGCGAAGAGCCAGAGAGATGATACCGGAAGAAGAGAAGAAACATATGACATAACACGCGATGCAGAGTGTGCGGAGCACACACGATAAGTGCCGGTTTTCTGGTAAGACCAATGGGCATCCTGCAGCAGGCACGCATGACAGGTAACGACAGGACGGAAGGGGAGGAGCGAACATGACGGTTGGATTTGCGCTGACTCAGGACGAATTTGAATATGATATCAGAGGCCTTCTGATGGCATTCTATCCCGGAGCGGAAGTCATTCAGAATCCGCAGACTCCGGTGGATGTCATGCTGAGCGTTCCGGCATTTACCGAGAAAGAGCGCGTGGCGCGGAAGACGGCGGCAAAACGCTGGGTCTATCAGACGCTGTCGGAGCGGACCGGACGGATGCTTCCGTGGGGCACACTGACCGGAATCCGGCCGACCAAGATCGCATCATCACTTCTGGCTCAGGGCAGTACGCCGGAGGAGGCAGCCGCTGCCATGCAGAAGGAGCATCTGGTGAGCCCGGAGAAGAGTCTCCTCGCCGCTCACATCGCGGACACCGAGCAGCAGGTTCTGGCAGACATTGATTATGAGAATGGATTCAGCCTGTACATCGGGATCCCGTTCTGTCCGACGACCTGTCTGTACTGCTCCTTCCCCTCCTATCCGCTGTCGCAGTGGAAACCGCGAATGGGAGAGTATCTGGACGCCCTCGATAAAGAAATCCAGTATACGGCGCAGGCATTTGCCGGAAGAGCGCTGAACACGATCTACATCGGCGGCGGAACGCCGACCACACTTCCGCCCGAACTGATGGACCGGCTCTTGACTACAGTGGAGCAGTCCTTCGACCTCTCGCATCTGTATGAACTGACGGTGGAGGGCGGCCGGCCGGACAGCATCACCCCGTCGAAACTGGATGTACTCCGTGCGCACCGCGTTTCACGGATCTCCATCAATCCGCAGACCATGAATGAAGAGACGCTGCGCCGCATCGGACGCCGGCACACCGTGCAGGACGTGAAGGATGCTTTCGGTATGGCGCGGGAACACGGATTTCACGACATCAACATGGATATCATACTGGGACTTCCCGGAGAGTCGCCGGCGGATGTTGCCCGGACCATCGAAGAGATCAAGAAGCTCGGCCCGGACAGCCTGACGGTCCACGCGCTTGCCGTGAAGAGAGCATCCCGGCTGAAGATGGAAGCGCACGGCACAGTCGTTGCCGGAGGAACGCAGGAAGAGTCGGAGGAGATGATGCGCATCAGCCAGGAAGGTGCCAGGGCGATGGGACTTCGGCCGTATTATCTCTACCGCCAGAAGAATA
>CADBOY010000234.1 GCA_902796405.1 uncultured Lachnospiraceae bacterium
CAGCCGATTTCAGATTCAACCGCCTGCCGGCTGATGCCGCGCCTGCCTGAATTGGCGCTTCCGGAATCGGCCTGTTTCTGTATCGAACACATAAAAATCCTCCCTTCGGAATACCGTTGGGAGGATATTGATCCAATTATTCTGCCATTCGGCACAGCTCATTCCGCATTGCAGAATCTGCCGATGCGCAGTTTATTTTGTGGTCAGGCGAACCGTCTCACGGGCGATGGCAAGCTCTTCGTTGGTCGGATACAGAACCACCTTGACCTTGGAATCCGGAGCGGAGATCACACGGGCTTCACCGCGAACATCGTTCGCCTTATCATCGATCTTCACACCGAGATAGGAAAGGTTCTCGCAGATCGCCTTACGGGTCTTCTTGTCATTCTCACCGACACCAGCGGTGAATGCGATCGCATCCACGCCGTTCATCGCTGCCGTGTAGGCACCGATGTACTTGGTCACACGATAGATATAGGCCTGCATCGCGACATCCGCGCGGTGATTTCCCTTCTCGCGTTCTGCTTCTACATCACGGAAATCCGAAGAGATACCGCCGGACAGGCCGAGAATACCGGACTTCTTGTTCAGGATCGTCAGCATCTCATTGATATCGATGTGATCCTTGTTCATAATGTACTGAAGCACGGCCGGATCAACATCACCGGAACGGGTTCCCATGATCAGACCTTCCAGTGGCGTAAGTCCCATGGAAGTATCCACGCACTTGCCTCCGATCGAGGCGGAGATGCTGGCACCGTTGCCCAGATGGCAGACAATAACCTTGCCCTTCTGCGGATCCAGATTCAGGAACTTGATGACCTCACCGGAAACAAACATATGACTGGTTCCGTGGAAGCCATAGCGGCGGATGCTGTACTTCTCGTAATACTCATAAGGAATCGCGTACAGATAAGCCTTCTCCGGCATGGACATGCCGAATGTCGTATCAAATACCGCAACATTGGGAGTGCCGGGCATTGCCTTCTCGCAGGCTTCGATGCCCATCAGGTTTGCCGGGTTGTGAAGCGGGCCAAGATCAAAGCACTCGCGGATCGCATCCTTGACGCTCTGGTCAACAACGATGGATTCCGTGAACTTGCTGCCGCCATGAAGTACGCGGTGACCAATTGCGGAGATCTCCTTCGTGCTCTTAATCACGCCGTGCTCCAGATCCACCAGCGCATCCATGACCATCTGAATGGCCTCGGTATGTGTGGGCATCGGAGCTTCCACCTCGTAGTTGGCCTTGCCAGTCGGCTTATGCGTCAGCTTGGACCCGTCGATGCCGATGCGCTCGCACAGACCCTTGGCGATGACGCTCTCATTCTCCATGTCAATCAGCTGGTACTTGAGAGATGAGCTCCCGCAGTTCAGTACTAATACCTTCATCTTCCTGCTTCCTCCTGAGTATCGTGCTACGGCCAGAGAAGGCCGCGGCGATGTGTTTCGTCTTATCGGAATATGCTCAAGACATACCTTGTTCATATTACCGCAATTTTCCAGAGGTGTAAAGTCAGAATCCGGGGCCGTCCCTTATGACACCGGGCAGAAATCTCTCCTCAGGGAATATACACAGCCGCAGAAATTCTGGCGGTACAGCCCGTATACCCGTGAGAGTTCAATGGACCTCTGATACCCGTTCTTCTTCTTGAAATCTGCCGGAAGCCACCGGACCGCTCCGCACTCTTCCGCCACGCGCTGACCGATTTCATTGATCCTCCTGGCATTCTTGAGCGGACTCACGCTCAGCGTCGTCGTATAATAATCAAACCCGCGCCGCGCTGCTTCCCGCGCCGTTCTTCTCAGCCGAAGTTCATAGCATCGGAAACACCTCTCGCCGCCCTCCGGGACGTCTTCATATCCGCGGGCCGCCTCATCGAAATCGGCGGGGCAGTACTCTCCCTCCAGGAAATGGATAGGATGAACGGCCGGGAAGCACTGGATCAGCCGCTTCTGCTCTTCCACCCGGTGCCGGTACTCGCTCTCCGGCGAGATATTGGGATTGTAGTAGAAAACCGTCACTTCAAAGTACGGCGTCAGCCGCTCCATCACGGCGGAGGAACAAGGCCCGCAGCAGCTGTGAAGGAGAAGGGAAGGAACGGCTTCCTCGCCCTGGTGCTGTGCAATAACCTTCTCCATCTCCTTCTCATAATTGACCTGATTCATCTCTGCCTGATTATTCCTCTTCTTCCCACCGTCCGCACAGATCATTGATCTCACGGGTGAGCCGTTTGATCTCCTTGTTCGGATGACCTTCCATCCGGCTGATCAGAGCCATCAGACGGCGACCAGCCGCAGACAGGGCAGCAAAGATTCCCGTTGTCTTTGCCGCAGGTTTCTCCTGCACCGGGATGCCCTGCGTCTCAACCACCGGCACGCCCGCTGCCAGATCATAGACCGTACCGCTGTACGGCGCAACCGCCTGGTATCCATGCTCTTCCCGCAGGCACTGCGTGAAGGATCTGAGCGCTTCATCGTCTCCGTGGTTCACGAATACAATCTGCGGGTTTTTCTGGAATCCTCCCAGCCAGTCAATCAGTCCGGCCTTATCGGCGTGACCGCTGATTCCGGCAAGATACGCGATCTGCGCGTTGACCTGAATCTCTTCTCCGAAGAGTTTTACCGACCTGGCTCCCTCATACAGAGCGCGGCCCAGCGTCCCCTCCGCCTGATATCCGGCGAACAGAATCAGTGATTCCTTCCGCCACAGGTTGTGCTTCAGATGATGGCGGATCCGTCCCGCTTCGCACATACCACTCGCGGAGAGAATCACCTTCGGCTCCATATCCGCATTGATTGCCCGTGACTCATCTGCCGTAACTGCCATCTCCAGACCCGGGAAATACAGCGGATTTTTTCCTTCCGCCAGCAGGCGGCGGACGTCTGCATCGAAATACACCGGATCCGTCTGCATGAAGATTCCGGTTGCTTCATTGGCAAGCGGAGAGTCTATAAAGACCTTGAATCCGTCGTGCCCCTTTACCAGTCCATCTTCTTTGATCTGCCGGATGAAATACAGAAGCTCCTGCGTGCGGCCGACAGCAAATGATGGAATGACAACATTGCCGCCCCGGTCCAGCGTCATCTGAATGAAGCCCGCGAGCTGATGCACGAAGTCTTCGTCCGACGGTGCTTTCTCATGATACCGGTCTCCGTACGTTGACTCAATCATGACATAGTCCGCGTCTTTGATCCTGGTCGGATCATTCAGAATGGGCTTGTCCTTGTTGCCGATGTCTCCGGAGAAGACCATCTTCTTTTTCACGCCGCCCTCTTCCATCCAGACTTCCACGGCAGCAGAACCCAGAAGATGTCCGATGTCATTGAAGCGGATATCCACGCCGTCCAGAATGGTAAACTTCTTCCCATACGGATACGGCACAAAATGCTGGATGGCTTTCTCCGCATCTTCCACCGTATACATCGGCTCTACCGGGCTGTTTCCGGCTCTCTGGCCCTTGCGGTTCTTCCACTCTGCTTCGAATTCCTGGATGTGGGCCGAGTCGCGGAGCATGATATCGCAGAGACTGCAGGTGGCCTCCGTCGCGTAGACCTGACCGCGAAACCCGTTTTTGTAGAGTAGCGGGATTCTTCCGGAGTGATCAATATGAGCATGCGTCAAGATCACACATTCGATCTCACCGGGGTTCACCGGGATATCCTGATTCACGAAGATGTCTTTTCCCTGCTCCATGCCGCAGTCCACCAGAAAATGATGGCCGTTCACGGTCAGCATGGTGCACGAACCTGTCACCTCATGTGTCGCGCCCAAGAAAGTAATTTCCATAATCCTTGCCTCGCTTTCCGCAGATTATGATATCTTTCACCATCTTATCATACTGAGGCAGGAATTGCCACCTCATGGATTCCCGCTTTACATACGGCAAGTCCGCAAGGTATACTCAGAATATGATTGCACTGGATATCGCCGACATTCGGGATTTTACGACAAAACTATTTCTGCAGGAGACCTTTGACCATTTCGAGCTGACAGAAGCGGAATTTCTGACCAGATGCACCTTCACTATTGACGGCCGGCTCGCCGAACCGGAGGAAGACCATCTGTTCAGCACATGGGACAGAATCCGGCCCGCTGCCTTTGCCATCATCCGCGGGAAAGAGACTCCCCACGCCTTCCGCGTCACGCTGCGGCTTTCGGATGAGAATATGCAGAGGACACTGGCCCCTCTGGGAGCAGAAGGAGGAGCTGCTTCCATCACCAGTCTTCTCATGAACATCCGCTTTGAGGGAGGCACTCTACGCATCATCACCGGCTGCGCGTACAGCGATTTCACGCGGGAACGCGGCGCCGAACAGTACTGGGACGAAATCGTCCGAAAGTTCCTGCGCCGCCGCGGCATCGCCGCTCAGGATATCTGAGACGCCCCGCCGGGCTCATCCGTTTTTCCGGCCTGCTGTGATTCTTCATATTTCTGAGCCTGCTCCCTGGTCATGTGCTGCAGTTCAAACCAGAAATCAACACCGCCATCGCGGTCAATGACGCCGCACCGCGTTCCGTGCGCCCGGATGATTGCCTTCACAATCGAAAGTCCGATTCCGGAACCGCCGTATGCCCGGGTTCGTGCCTTGTCCACTTTATAGAACTTGTCCCATACGTGATCGATATCCTCGGCCGGAATCTCCGGGCCGGTATCGTGCACCGAAACGATCACCCGGTCTCCATCCGGAAGGACGGATACCGTGATGGTGCCCGGATCACTGACATAGTGGCAGGCGTTGCTCAGGTAATTCTGAAGAACACTCTCGATCATGAAGGTATCCGCCAGCACAAGGACTTCTTCCGGCGAGTTCACCTTCCACTCTACCTGCTTGTCCGATGCCAGCACCTTGGTGGATTCCACTCCGGTGCGCACCAGATCGGCGAGATTGAACACTTCCGGCGCGATCTGCATCTGCCCGGACTCAATCTCATCCAGATTCAGGAGCCTCCTCACGATCGCATTCATCTTCTGCGCTTCATCCACGATGACTTCACAGTAGTACTGCATACTCTCCGGATCATCTGTAATTCCGTCCTGCAGCCCTTCTGCATATCCCTGAATCAGCGCGATCGGCGTCTTCAGTTCATGAGATACGTTCGAGAGAAAGAGCCTCCTCATCTCATCGATCTGATCTTTTTCCTTCAGATCTTTCTCGAGCTGCGCGTTAGCGGACCGCAGTTCATCGATGGACCGCCTCAGGCTGTCCGACATCTGATTGATGTTCTTGCCGAGTATACCGATCTCGTTGTTGATCTTCCCGTCATAACGTTCTGAGAAATCCAGACGCGATACTTTCTGTGAGATCCGTGAGATCTGAAGAATCGGTTTGGTCAGGCTCCGTGTCACCAGGTAGATGATGATTCCCCCGGCAACCAGAGCAAACAGACCGATGATCAGCAGAAACTGATTGGAGAGGGACACGCTCTCCTGAATGCTCGCCATCGGTGTCGAGATGATATAGTAATACCCCGTTCCCGTCAGACCGATGCTGCAGATCTCATAACCGTTTCTTTTCTCACTGGCCGTACGGTAGATGACATACTGATCCGTCTTCTTATAGATATCCGCCGAGTTGATCGTCACGGATCCGCCATAATAGTTGTAGATCATCTGTATGCTCAGTGCCTGCCGAAGGTTCGTAGAGTAGATCACATATGAAGAATCGGTAAAGATGTCAAATGTCTCCGGTTTTCCTGCCGAGCCTCCCTGCGCACCAGTCTCCCCGTCCGATTCGTTCGCCGAAGCGGTCTCATTGCCGCTGCTCTCAGGATCTGTGCTGTCACTGGCAGCAGAGGTACCTTCCGCGCCGCTCTCCGCCGCTGGAGTCTCATCGATATTCTGATCGGAATTTCCCTGATCTGCGGCCCGCAAAACCGTGATGTCCAGATTGTTGTTTCTGGCCAGCACATCCAGAGAAGTGGTACTGTTTTCCGCGAAACCCGCATCCGCGCATTTTCCGATCGCCTCAATGGTCTCCTCGATCCGGACCTGCTTTCTTCTTACGGTATAATGACCGAGCTGGGTGGCATTCATCAGACACATTGCCGCAAGCACCGCCGCCAGAATGGCAATGAACAGGAATGTATATTTGATGCGGATCGGCATCCCTCTGTGGATCTCACCGTGGGAAAGTTTCAGAGCTTTCATCCTACTGCCTCAGCTTTCTTTGCCTGCAGCCCCATCCTCTGCCTTCTTGTCTTCCGGCACTTCGAATTTGTATCCCATCCCCCAGACGGTGCGGATATAGCTGCCATAATCTCCCATCTTACTGCGCAGTTTCTTCACGTGCGTGTCGATGGTACGGGCATCGCCATAATAGTTGTAATTCCAGACATTGTTCAGGATCACTTCCCGCGACAGGGCAATTCCCTGATTCTCCATAAAATACTGGAGCAGTTCAAATTCCTTGAACGAAAGATCGAGCTCCCTGCCGCCTACTTTCACGATGTGAGCGGACTTGTTCAGCTCAATGCCTCCCGCCGTCAGCACGTCCTGCTGACCTCCGGAAGAACGCCGCAGGAGTGCGTCCACGCGAGCGACGAGAACCTTCGGACTGAATGGCTTGGTGATGTATTCATCCACGCCGAGATCAAATCCCCGGAGCTCATCGCGTTCTTCGGACTTTGCCGTCAGCATGATGACCGGCATCGTCCTGGAGAACTTCCGCACGGTTTCAAGGACCTCCCAGCCGTCCATCTTCGGCATCATGACATCAAGGATAATCAGATCCAGTTTGCTGTCATTGAAGATCCGGTCAACGGCCTCTTCGCCGTCCGCCGCTTCCACAACCTGGTGCCCGTCTCTGACCAGGAAATCCTTAACCAGTTTTCTCATTCTGGCTTCATCATCAGCAATCAGAATTTTAGACATAAACTATCCTCCTGCCTGTCGGAATGATGATCGACCAAGCAGCCATCATTCGCTTTATCATTTCCGCTGTTTTTCTTTCCCGTATCTGAAAAAAGAGTCTCTGAAGATTCTTCAGAGACTCTTTTCATGGGGCCGAAGGGGCTCGAACCCTTGACCTCTCGCGTGTGAGGCGAACGCGCATCCCGGCTGAGCTACGACCCCGTATCTGCCGCTGAACGCGAACAAATCTATTATAG